>JAZNYV010000095.1:0-12111 GCA_045594585.1 Faecousia sp.
TTGTTCAAGTGCAAGGATTTTTGCGGTTTTACCGCAAAACCCTTGCACCTTTCCAACGAGTATCAAGATACTCGTTGGAAAAAACACAGTGTATCATGTCTGCAAACCTGTAAAAACGGCTTGAAACAGCTGTTTTTACAGGTCCACACAGCAAAGGTGTGGGGATAAGTCGCAGTAGCGACTTATTCAGCAGGCATTAAACAGCCCCATAAATCGAAATTTTGTTATCAAAAAGGAACTGCTTCCGATTTGTACGGGAGCAGTTCCTTGAGATTATTCGTTTTTGAGAGACTTGGCGTATTCCGAGGGGGAAATGTCGAAATTCTCCTTGAATTGTCGGGAGAAATGGTGAATGGTGGAATATTGCAATGCCGCCGCGATCTGAGAGAAGTTCATCTTGCCCTCTCGGATCAGGCTCTTGCTTTCCTCTAACTTGACTCTGCGGATGTATTCTCCGGGGGAGATGTTCATTTGCCGACGGAAGAGGGCAGTCAAATGGGAGGCACTGACGCCGGTCTCCTTGGCAACGATCTCCACAGACAGACGGTCGTAAACGTGATCGGCAATGTATTGCAGGGTGCGTCCTACAATGGAATTCTCGTTCCGCAGAGCTGTGGGGGTCTTGAGACGCTTACGCCGCTTGTTGGTATCGCGGAGAATGGACAGCAGCAGGAGCTTGAGGTTGGAGCGGATCACGTCATTGCTGTATGCATCGTCGATCTCCGGCTCCTGGAGGAGCTGCTTGAGATAGGTGGCCTCCATAGAGGATAGATCAAAGACTCGATTGCCGAAGACCAGGTTCAAGTCGGAGTGCAGATCAAAGGAGACTGTGAGGAAATGGGCAGTAACATTGAGATCCGTATACTGCATATGCCACTGATCGGGCAGGAAGATCATCATCTGTCCCTGCTTGAGGGAATAGCCTGTGCCATCTACGACACAGTGGAGCTGTCCGCGGTCCACGTAGGTCAGCTCATAGGCCGAGTGCTGTTCTCCCTTGAACAAGAAACCGCTTTCACCCACCCTGTAAAAAAGAGTGTAGATCTCTCCCAGATGGAGTCGGGAGGTGATCTTAAGATCTCCGCCGTCCCGGCAGGGCTCTAACCGTTCGGGTTCTGCACCTGCGGCATATGCCATACGGACCGAGCATTCTCTCTGATAGGGGAGCAAGGCAAACTCTGTCCCCTCTGGCAGACATACGGGCTTGTCCAAATAGAATGCGGTCCGCTCTCCATCCTTGCGGAGGACCAGAACCGTCATTCCTACGTCAAAATCCAAATATGTCTCTCCCACGGCACGGAAATACCAAGCATCATCGTGGAAATAGGACCGCACCACCTGCTGCCAGCCTTCGCCCGGGGATAGACTCTGCCCGGAAAGACTGTCTCGCAGGATCTTGCCATAGGGCGTAAATAATTGCTTGTTCAGATTCTCAATCAATGCCGATCCCTCCTCTTTCAAGAATTACCTGCTATATCATAGCAGAAAATCGTCCGTTTCGCAAGATTTTTTATTGAAAAACCGTTGACAAGCGGAAAGAAAATGGGTACGATTAACATGATATCAAATGCAGGAGGTCTAACTTATGGATACCATTTATGTTACCGGCCACAGGAACCCCGATACAGACTCCATTGTTTCCGCGATGGCATACGCCGCACTGCGGAACGCATTGGGGGAGGGGGAATATCGTGCTGCACGCATCGGTCACGTCAGTGATGAGACGCAGATGGTCCTGGATCACTTCGGCTTTACTCCTCCTGAGTGGATCAAGACGGTCCGCACCCAGGTCCGTGACCTGGATTATGATACGCCCCCGGCTCTGTCTGCTGCGGTTGCGGTGAGCCGTGCCTGGACGATCCTGACCTCGGACCGCTCCATCCCCGCGATCCCTGTTACCAACGAGGACGGCACCCTCTACGGCTTGCTGTCCTCGGGAGATATTGCGGCATACGATATGCGGTCCATTGAATACCCTTATGTAGAGGAGATCCCTGTGTTTAATCTTCTCAGCGTTCTGGAGGGAAGGATCCTGAACGAGGCAGGGAACTTAGTAGATGCTGTCTCCGGGGAGGTCACCATTGCCATTCCTCAGAGCTGTGAGAACCTGCTGTTTAAGCAGAGGAACAGCATCGTAGTCTGCGGAGACCAGCCGGATATGATCCGCAGAGCCCTGGATATGAATGTGAACTGCGTCATCGTCTGTCAGGCGGAGCTGTCCGAGGAGCTGCGGAATTATCCTACGGATAGCTGTATCATTTCCACTCCCTTCGAGGCCTATCGGGCTGTGCGGCTGATCTATCAGGCCATTCCCGTGGACCGCATCTGTCGGACAGAGAATTTAGAATGCTTCCGTCTTGATGACTATGTGGATGACGTCCGCGAGGGAATGCTCCGGAGCCGTTATCGTTGCTACCCCATTCTGGACGAGCATGACCGTGTAGTAGGCACCCTTTCCCGGTATCACCTGATCCGTCCCCGTCGCAAGAGGGTGGTCCTGGTGGATCATAACGAGGCAGCCCAATCTGTTCCCGGCCTGGACCAGGCAGAGATCCTGGAGATCATCGACCACCACAGACTGGCAGACATCCAGACCGGCAATCCCATCTACTTCCGCAATGAGCCTGTAGGCAGCACCACCACCATTATTGCAGGGATGTACCAGGAGCGAGGACTCATGCCCTCGGAGAAGCTGGCAGGCATTATGGCAGCAGCCATCGTATCCGATACGGTCATGTTCAAGTCTCCCACCTGCACCCGTCGGGATCGGAATATGGCAGAACGGCTGGCACGGATCGCCAACGTGTCCTTAGATGAGCTGGGACAGCGGATCTTCTCCGCATCCTGGTCCGATGACAAGACGGCCAATGAGCTGTTGTTCTCCGACTTTAAGGAATTCCATATTGCGGAGCACCGCTTAGGTGTGGGACAGATCACCTGTGTCAACTCCGACCATATCCTACGTCGCAAGGAGGAGTTTATTGAGGAAATGAAGGCAGCCGCCCAGCGTAAGAAGTATGACATGGTACTCCTTATGTTGACGGATGTGCTCCTGGAAGGCACCCAACTCCTGTACCTGGGCGATGAAGAGGATATCCGCACCGCCTTCTCCCAGGATGCCAAGAATCACAGCGTGTTCCTCCCTAAGGTCATGTCCCGTAAAAAACAGATCATCCCCGCACTCTCCGCTATGTGGGGCTGATCCATATAACCCGAAGGACGGCTCCGTGGCTCCCACCACAGAGCTGTCCTTTACTAATGTGAATCAAATTTTTGACATTTTTGTGAAAAATCCGTTTCGGATATAGCTTTTTTATAGGGTCTTGTGGTATAATAAGATGAAGTATAATATAATGAAAAAATTTTTGCCCATTTATCCGTCTTTCGAGACGTTATAGGAGTTCTGTATGATGGAATTATTATGTCCTGCCGGTTCCTTTGAGGCCATGCGTGCTGCTGTATGCAACGGAGCCGATGCAGTTTATTTGGGCGTGGAGGGCTTTAATGCTCGCCGCAATGCTCGTAATTTTACCCTTCAGGAGCTGCCGGAGGCAGTAGCCTATTGCCACATCCGCGGAGTTAAGGTCCATTTGACCCTTAACACCCTGGTAGGGGATCGGGAGATGAGTGCTGCTGCAGAGACCGTGGAGGCTGCTGCCAAGGCCGGTGTGGATGCCTTCATCGTCCAGGATCTGGGCATGGTCGCTCTGTGTAAGGAGGTTGCCCCTCAGGTGCCGATCCATGCCTCTACCCAGATGAGCATCCATTCTCTGGAGGGAGTCAAGCAGGCTGCTGCCATGGGCATCAGCCGTGTGGTCCTGGCCCGTGAGCTTTCTTCCCAGGATATTCTGACCATTTGCCGCAATTCTCCCGTGGAGATCGAGGTCTTTGTCCATGGGGCACTGTGTATGTGCTATTCCGGCCAGTGCTATATGTCTGCGGTCATCGGACGGCACAGCGGCAATCGGGGTCAGTGTGCCCAGCCCTGCCGCTTGCCCTATGGCTACGACCGATTCGAGAACAGATACCCCCTGAGCCTCAAGGATAATTGCCTCATAGAATATTTAGAGGAGCTGGACCGTGCCGGTGTTGCCAGCCTAAAGATCGAGGGCCGTATGAAACGGGCAGAATATGTTGCCACTGCTACGCGGATCTACCGTGAGGCACTGAACCAGGGACGTATCGGCCCGGAGGAGAAGGAGGCACTCCGTACAGCCTTCTCCCGACAGGGCTTTACCCAGGGGTATTATACCCGTCATACGGGACCTGAGATGTTCGGCATCCGTATCCCGGAGAGGGAAGACAAGAGCTTCCTCCGAGATGCCCGTGCTACTTATGAGAATGTTGAGCCTCAGCGGGTCCCTGTAGAATTCTACGCCATGGTCCGTGAGGGCGAGGCTGTCCAGATCGCTGTCAAGGATGATGAGGGCCACGTGTGCCGGGCACGGGGTGCCTTCTCCAACAGGGCAGAGCACCGTGAGCTGACACAGGAGGAGCTGGAGAGCCGTCTAAGCAAGACAGGAGGGACCCCCTATTATTGCCGTAGTGTTCGTTGCAAGCTGGATCGGGGACTTTCCGTTTCTGCTAAGGATATCAACTATCTCCGCAGAGACGTGCTGTCTCAGCTCTCTGCCCTCCGTGGCAGAGTGGAGAAGCCGGAATTGGGGAAATTTGCACCCCCTCGCCGCTTCCCCGGCAACGGTGCCTCCCCCAAGCTCACCGTCAGCGTCCTACGCACAGAGCAGATCACCAAGCGGATGCGGCAGATGCCCATCTCACTGCTGTATGCTCCCATTCACGAGATCTTAGAGCATCCGGATCTTTATCAGAAGCTGAATAGGACCATTCCCGTAGGTGCAGTGCTCCCCCGTGTGGTCAAGGATTCCGAGCAGGCAGATCTGATCGCCGGACTCCAGCGGTTGACCCCCTTGGGCATCGAGGACGTGCTGATCGGGAACCTGGGGCAGCTCTCTGTTGCAAAGGAACGGGGCTTCACCGTAGCAGGTGACTTCGGTATGAATATCTATAATTCCATGTCCATGGCAGTTGCCAAGGTCCTGGGCTTTGATTCGGTCACTGCTTCCTTCGAGATGACCTTGCCCCAGATCCGGGATCTGTCCAAGACCCTTCCCACAGAGATGCTTGCCTACGGCAGACTGCCCCTTATGCTGACGGAGAACTGTCTGATCCGTAATCGGACAGGAGTATGTGCCTGCCAGCAGGGCAACGTAAAGCTCATAGACCGCAAGGGAGAGGAGTTCCGCGTGGTTCGGGACGGCAACACCTGCCGCAGCGTGATCCTCAACGGCAAGAAGCTCTACCTCCTGGATCGGAGACAGGACCTAAGCAAGCTGGGGCTGTGGGCTCTGCGGCTGTCCTTCACTACGGAGAATGCGATCGAGGTAGACGGAGTCCTTGCCGCATGGCAGGGGGAGGCTCTCTTTGATCCCGGCAGCTATACCCGAGGCCTGTATTCACGCGGTATAGAATAATGATATGCTTTAGTAATGATATGATAGAAGAGAACGAAAGGAGTTCACGATTATGGGTATTGTTTTAGCATCCGCGTCTCCCAGAAGGAAGGAGCTGTTGGAGCGAATGGGCCTGGATTTTGCGGTCCGAGTAGCAGAATTAGATGAGACCATGGATCCCTTTGCCCATCCTGCTGATGAGGTGGCTCGTGTAGCGACCCTAAAGGCAAGATCCGTATATCCCATGTGCCATGACGGAGATGTGATCATTGGAGCAGATACCATCGTGGTTTGCGATTCCCTGGTTATGGGCAAGCCTCGGTCCGAGGCAGAGGCCTTCTCTATGCTCAGACGGCTGTCCGGACGGGAGCATCAGGTCATGACCGGTCTGTGCGTACTGACGGATTCCTACGAGGAGACCGTTACCGTAACCACCACCCTCCGTATGCGTCCCCTGTCCGACGAGGAGATCCATGCCTACATTGCCACCGGCGAGCCTATGGACAAGGCCGGTGCCTACGGCATCCAGGGACTGGCTGCCATGTTCGTAGTAGGGCTGGACGGAGATTATTATAATGTCATGGGGCTGCCTGTGTGTACCCTTACCATGATCCTGCGGAAATGCGGCGTTAAGCTGCTGGATTGTTGAGGTGACCGACTTGAGAAAAGGGATGTCCCCCGGAACAAAGCTGGTTCTGGTTCTTGCAGTGGTGGTAGCGGTGGCGGTAGCCATTACCTCTGCCCTTTTTGGCACGACCTTCCTCCACAAGGCGGTGCAGGGTGTTCTGACTCCCTTCCGCGGAGGTGTCAATGCCATTTCTGCCCAGATCGAGCGGTACTATAACTACGTTTTTACCTATGAGTCTCTGGAGGCGGAGAATGCCTACCTTCAGAGCAAGATCTCCCAAATGGAAGAAGAAATGCGGACAGCCGATGCCCTGGAACGTGAGAACAAGCGGCTCAAGGAGCTGCTGAACCTCCAGGAGGAGCATATTGACTATCGCATGGATGGTGCCTATATCGTAGCTTGGGATTCCTCCGGGTGGAAGAGCACCTTCTCCATTAACAAGGGCACCAAGGCAGGCCTGGATGTAGGCATGATCGCTGTTACGGAGCTGGGCCAGGTGGTGGGTGTCATTACAGATGCAGGCTCTAACTGGGCAACAGTTACCACCATCCTGGATACCTCTATGGAGATCAGTGCTTCCGTTGCATCCTCCGGCTATACGGGGGTAGTGCAGGGCTCCATGAATCAATCGGACAAGGGGGCTCTCCGCATGAGCTACCTGCCCAGTAACGCCATCCTGCGGAACAATGACCAGGTGGTCACTACCGGCTCCACGGTATACCCCAAGGACCTGATCTTGGGCTATATCGTCAATGCAGGCTATGACGAGACCGGCGTGTCCAAGTTCGCTTCTCTGTCTCCTGCGGCAGACTTTGAGTCTCTGGAGCAGGTGTTCATCATTACCCAGTTCCAGAACGATTAAAGGAGGAGAGATCCTTTGTTAGGAAGATTCTATATTACGCCGGGACAGTGGCGGCGGATTTTCCGTTGGCTCCTGTACAGCCTCCTGTTTCTGAGCACCATATTACTGCAGACAGTGCTGTTGGGGAAGCACGGGGTATTCGGCAGTCGTCCGGACCTGGTGGCACTGGTCATCGTTTCCGTGGCGGTGGCAGAGGGACCGGAGCGGGGCGGTATGTTTGCACTGATCACCTCTACCTTTTGGGCACTGTCCGGCATTGAACGTGGGGCTATACAGATCCTCTGCTTGACGGCAGTGCCTGTCCTGTGCAGCTATTTCAGCAACAAGCATTTCTCTGCCCCTTATTTGACCGCACTGGTCAACTGCGGAGTGTCTCTGCTGGTTGCGCAGACTATGCCCTTCTTGCTGCGGCGATTTTTTGAGGATGTTCCCGGCTATTTGTATGTGACCCGTCTGCTTCCCGGCATTCTGGTTGCGTTGTTGTTCCAGCCCCTTGTATATTGGCTGGTAAAGTCCATCGGAAGGATCGGAGAACCCTATGAGGCAAAATAAATACACCACTCGCTTGGCTGTTTTGATCTTCGGCGTTGCACTGTTGTTCGGCAGCTTTGTGCTCAGACTCTATCATATCCAGGTCACCGAGGCCAGGGCTGAGGGTGCAGAGGAGGCAGGTACCTATACCTACCGAACCCGAGTCACTGCCGCAAGAGGGGAGATCATCGATTGCAACGGCAATGTGCTGGTAGGCAATCGAGCATCCTTTAACCTGGTGCTGATCAACGAGGCCCTGTTTAACTCCAAGGGCTACAACGAATCCCTGCGGAAGCTGACCAACCTGGCCCATGAGCTGGGGCTGGAGGTCATAGATCACTTCCCCGTTACCATGCAGAAGCCCTATGAGTATACCAAGGACGAGATGTCCGGTACCTGGAATGCCCATTTTAAGACCTTCCTCCGTGAGAAGGATTGGGACGCAGATATTTCTGCCCCCCAGTTGATCCGCCGCCTCCGTGATAACTACGGTATTCCCGAGGATTGGACCGAGGAGGAGATCCGCCGTGTGATCTCTGTCCGTTATGAGCTGTCTCTGCGTACCTGCACCAACCTGCCTACCTATGTATTCATGGAGGACGTGGATGCAGACTCCCTGGCAGCACTGAACGACTTGAATATTCCCGGCTTGAATGTAGAGACCTCTACGGTGCGGGAATACCACACAGACTATGCCGCACATATCCTGGGCCGGATCGGTCAGATGAATGGGGAGGAATATGAGTATTACAAGGACTTTGGCTATGACATGGATGCCTATGTAGGCAAGGAGGGCCTGGAACAGGCCTTCGAGCTGCAGCTCCATGGCACCGACGGCTTAAGAGAGACCAAGATGGCAGCGGACGGTTCTGTTATTGAGGAGTATTATATCAAGGAGCCTGTGGCAGGCAACCATGTAGAGCTTACCATTGACATTAACCTCCAGCGGATCGCCGAGGAAGAAATGGCACGCTTGGTCAAGGATCTCAACGAGAATGGCCTGAACCAGTCCAACATGGGCAAGGACGCCGAGGCAGGTGCTGTAGTAGCTATGGAGGTCAAGACAGGCAAGGTCCTGGTTTGCTCCAGCTATCCTACCTACAGCCTGGCAACCTTCTACGAGGATTATAACGAGCTGAAGGACCGGCACCCTGCACCCTTCTTTAACCGAGCTCTCAATGCCACCTATCCTCCCGGCTCGATCTTTAAGATGGTCACCACCGTTGCCGGTATTGATGGGGGTGCGATCACTGCTGACACCCAGATCGTGGACAAGGGTATTTATACCCGATTTGCCGACTCCGGCTACTATCCCCGATGCCTGCTGTGGACCAGCCGGGAGATGACCCACGGCTCCATTGACGTCAAGCAGGCCCTGGCAGTTTCCTGTAACTACTACTTCTACGAGGTGGGCTGGCTGGCTGGCATTGACGCCATTGATAAGGTGGCAGCAACGCTTGGCTTGGGCGAATATACCGGGGTAGAGATCACGGAATACAAGGGCAGACGAGCCAATCCCGAGACCAAGGACGAAATGTATGACGGTTATGACAGCCAGTGGTACGGTGCGGATACGGTTTCCGCTGCCATCGGTCAGTCGGAGCACAGATATACCCCTTTGCAGATGTGCAATTATATCTGTGCCCTTGCCAACAAGGGTGTCAGATACAGAGCTACCTTCCTCAACCGCGTGATCTCCGCAGACTATCAGAGTCTTATGGAGGAGAATGAGCCGGAGGTAGTTGCACGGTTGAATATGTCTGACGAGGCCTACAACGCCTGCATCGAGGGTATGAGCCTTGCTACCAATTGGAGCATGGGCACTGCCTATAGCCTGTTCTATAACTATCCCGTCCGGGTCTGTGCCAAGACCGGTACTGCCGAGCATGGCTCCGGCGGCTCGGACAATGCGTCCTTTGTCATTTTTGCTCCGGCTGATGATCCTCAGATCGCCATTTCCGTTTATTTGGAGAAGGGCGGTCAGGGTGGTAACCTGGGCAAGATCGCCAAGAGCATTCTGGACAGTTACTTTTCCGAGACCGGCTCTGTAGATATGGTTCCCGGAGAAAATACAATTGGGTAAGACCCAAAAAAACGAAAAGGAGAATCCACAATGAAACTGAGAAATCGCATCTTAGCAATTCTGCTGACGGCAGCCTTGGTTCTTGCCATGATTCCTGCGACCCTTGCCGCAGGGGCAATCACCGTTACTCTCGTTAGCCCTGCCGGAAGCAAAACCGAGACGACCTCTGCCGACGGTAAGATCACTCTGCCCGAAGCTGAGGAGCACGAGGGCTATTGGTTCCACTGCTGGATCACCGAGTCGGTTAAGGCTACAGACGGCAGTGATATCAAGACCTTCTACTATGCCGGCGAAGAGGCCACCTTTACAGAGGACACCACCCTGTATGCCCTCTATGGCTACGAAGATTCCAAGCTGGACGTGCCCTGCTTCTACTGGACCGATAATTTAGATGACTACACCGGCGAATACGCCATCCTTGGGTATGATGTAGACTACGATATAGAGGACTACCTCTACGATACTCCCGTTGTCCTGGGCGACAAGGGACAGGTCGTTGACGTTGTAAGAGAACTGGATGCCACTGTAGATGCAGACAACTTCGAGTTCTATGCCCTGGGAGAGAGCTTCGTATTCTACTTTGAGCTCCAGGAAAACGGAACCTACACCATCCGCAATGTGGAAACGGGGAAATATATGTCCCTTTCCGGCTCCAACATGACCTTCGTTTCCGCTCCCGATGCCTACGCCTACTGGGAGATTCTTCTGGACAGCTATGGCTTTGAGTACATCTTCAATGCAAAGAGCGAGGATATGGTCCTGGTCTACGATTACGTAGAGGAAATGTTTGTCATTTACGACAACGGTCAGACCTACGACGGAGAATATTATCCCACAGACTACTTCTTCATCAATCTCTATGCCCGTGAGACTGCCATCTATATGTTTACCACTGAGGTAGAGGTGGACGAGAACGAGGATCCCACCGAGCCCACCGAGCCCACCGAGCCCACCGAGCCCACCGAGCCCACTGAGCCCACCGAGCCCGTGGAATGCGTGCATGAGTGGGATGACGGTCGGATCGTCGAGATGCCTACCTGTGAAGAGACCGGTACCGAGATTATCACCTGCCTCAAGTGTGGGGAGACCAAGACCGTAGAGGCCGGAAAGATCCTTTGTGCCTCCCTGAACTTTACAGATCTGGATACTACAGCATGGTACCATCTGGGTGTAGACGATATGCTGGGTCGCGGTCTTATGAATGGCATGAGCGATACAGAATTTCGTCCCCATGTGAGCCTGACCCGTGCTATGGTAGCAACGGTCCTGTATCGTGTGGCAGGGGAGCCTACGGTAGAGGGTGTTGCGAACTTCACTGATGTGGAGGAAGATACCTGGTATTCTGAGGCAGTGGCATGGGCCCAGGCACAGGGTATTGTTACCGGTTATTCGGATCAAACCTTTAAGCCTATGAAGCAGATCACTCGTCAAGAGTTAGCTGTGATGCTGGCAAGGTACGCTGAGGCCGCAGGCTACAGCATGGATACGATGATGGATCTGACGGAATATCCCGATGAGGCCGATGTTGCCCAGTGGGCACGGGAGGCTGTGATCTGGGCTGTACAAAATGGCCTGATCAACGGTGTTTTGTCCGATGGTATCTCTTGCCTGAAGCCTCAGAACAATGCAACCCGTGCACAGTTTGCGACGATCATGAGCCGCTTCCTGAAAGGAGAATAAAGGAAAGCCCTGTAATGGCCGGGGACTGTGGCAGGATCTACAGTCCCCGGCTTTTTTAGGCTTTTTTTAAAAAAAGGCTTGACAAAAGGGCATTCATATGTTAAACTTGTAGGGCTGATGAAAGACTCCGTATATGCGGGTGTAGTACAACGGCCAGTACAACAGCCTTCCAAGCTGTGGACGTGGGTTCGACTCCCATCACCCGCTCCATGATATGCGCCGGTAGCTCATCCGGATAGAGCAACTGCCTTCTAAGCAGTAGGTGGGGGGTTCGAGTCCCTTCCGGCGTACCACGACGCAGTGCGTCAGAACTTCAGCAGGGAATAATACGGTGGGTGTAGCGTAGTTGGTTAACGCGTCAGATTGTGGCTCTGAAGACCGAGGGTTCGAGTCCCTTCACTCACCCCATTTCTTTTTTACCCCCTTTTCGATTCAGCGATGGGATGTAGCCAAGTGGTAAGGCACCAGACTTTGACTCTGGCATTCGCTGGTTCGAACCCAGCCATCCCAGCCATATGACCCGCTAGCTCAGTCGGCAGAGCACCTGCCTTTTAAGCAGGGTGTCCGGAGTTCGAATCTCCGGCGGGTCACCAAACATAAACAAATGATCATCCGAAAGGATGATCTTTTTTTATGTTTTGGTATGACAATTCACCGCCGGAGATTTGAAAAAGTGAGATACTATAAAATAAAACCAACCTGAACCAGAGAAAAGCGTGTGTACATGATTGCTTCGCATGTGATTGGTTTTGACCGGGAAAGAAACCATTTCTAAAAAGTAAATTCCAATGTGCGGAACAGAAGCAGCACCCTCTCAGTCACCTGCGGTGACAGCTCTCCCAGAGGGAGAGCCAAG
>JAZNYV010000096.1:0-5632 GCA_045594585.1 Faecousia sp.
GAGTGGGTCTTGAGCTCCAAGAGGTAGCCGATGCCATTGTGCTCCCAGGCGGCGTAGGTCTTTAGAGGCTCCTCTGCTGTACCGGGGGTATTGGTTAGGACCACGGTGTCGATGCCCTCATGGGAGCGGTGGTTCCTTTCCTCCAGGTCCTGGTCGTCTACCCCGGACAGGACTACATGGGAACGGTAGCCCTCCGCAAAGGATCTCGTCAGGGGAATGAAGATGCTGATACCGCAATATTTCACGGTATCCGGGCTGAGTCCGTAGGCACCCCCTGTTTGAAAGGGAAGATAGATCACCAGACCGTCGGGGGTGATCTTCCCCTGCCTGCCATATTCCTCTGTTGCCCGTGCCGGATCCGTAATGACCAGGGTCACGAAGGAGCCCCGTACAGCCTCCTCGATCTCCGGGCTGCTCACCAGGTCCATGCCCAGCAGCTCCTCCAGTTGGGAAATGCTGCCTAAATTCATGCGGCTTCCCATAGGGGTCTTTAGGTCCACACCCCGAAAGTATGAATGGTCATAGGAAAAGATCTCCCATGCCTCAGTGAGAGCATCCACCCATTGATGGGGCAGGGAGAGCTCCTGGGTTTGCAGGTCATATTCCACAGTGGTCACCTTGCTGGTGGGAGCATAGATCCCGCCGAAGTAAAACTCATGAATGGGCACACGGTCCTCCCCGGTGAGGATCCGGATACTGAAGCTCACTGCCATGACCGTAACAGACAGCATACACAGGATCGCCGCCACAACTGCCACCTTGGCAAGGAGGGCAGGGATGGCAGGCTTCCTTTCAGGAGGCTTCTTGGCATTTAGGATCAGGTCGTCCTCAAGGTCGTTCAGGGCTTCCAGAAAGGCAAGCTCATTCATAGGAATATCCCTCCTTTTTCAGGAATTTTTTCAGTTTCTTCCGAGTGCGGAACAGGATCCCCGTAATACGGGCGGGAGAGGAGTGAAAGGCCTGTGCCAGCTCCTCTATGGTCTCGTTATACCAATAGCGTCGGAGGAAGATCCGCTGTTCCTCTGTCTCAAGGCCTTTTACAAAACGGTTCAGTGCCTCCCGAAGGTCTGCGGCATCAGTTTCCGGTTGCCCCTTGGGAAGGATCTCCCGAATTTCTTCCAAGGGCAGGACCGTCCCGGCTCTCTTCTTTGCTCCCTGTGCTTTCAGCCGATCCAAGGCAATGTTCCTGCTGACCTTGGCAAGGTATGCACGGAGGCAACGGGGTTTAGCAGGGGGTACGGCATTCCAAATACGGAGCCACACATCATCTAAGGCCTCCTCCGTTTCCCAATGATCCCGAAGGATCCCGTACATAACGGTATAGCAATAGTCTGTGTACCGTTCCTTTAATAAGACTAAGGCCTTTTCCTCCCGACGTTCCAGGAGCTCTATAATATCTGCCACAGGATCCCTCCTCCCTATATATAAAGACGACAATATTGTAGCCCATATTTTACGGTTTTTCAAGAAAATACAAAATTCCCGACACCAATCCGGTGCCGGGAAAATTCCAGTTTATCGCTCTGTCGAGTGATTTGGAATGAATTTAGTCTGTTGTGTGGCGGTAGAGGCGAGCGGTGCGGTGGGTGGCAGGGCGTTTGGGAGTGCCGTGGCGGAAGAGGCCGTAGAGGTCCTCTGCTCGCCGTTCCAGGTCGGCATAGGGGCCTCGGGGAGGCTCCTCTCCCGGGTGGAGGAGGGGAAGGTCACTGCTCTTGCGGAGGGTCCGCATAAGCTCCCGGCCACGGGAGTTCATGGCAAGGACACGGAGATATGGGATGGGCTGCTGTTGCAGCTCCTCCGTCAAGCCCAAGAGGGCACACAGGAGCATCCGTTGCAGGCGGGTACGGGGGTAACGTTTGGAAATAGCCTTGCCTATGATCTCCTCTAAGGTGGCACAGGTGCGGCAGGCCTCCATGACCTTCCGCCACAGGCCCTCGGAGCCGTAGGGCAGAGCCTCAAAATCAGAATCGGACATAAAGCGGAGACGGGACAGCCACGCCCGTTCCCCTGCCTCGGTGGTATATCGATCTGCGGTGGCAAAGACCTGCCAGGCGGCCTCAGGCACGTAGCCGGACCAATCCTCTGCGGTGCGGAGGTAGGAGGCAGAGGGTGCCTCCCTGTCACTGCCCCCGTGGTAAGCTCCCTGTCGTTTGAGGACCATGGGCTCTATGGGGCTGTTACGCTTTAAGATCGCCTTGCAATATTCCAGGGCAAGGATATTATTGGGCTGATCCAAGAGTCCGGGAGCGGCTCCCAGGGACTCTGCCGCAAGCTGTCTTGCCCGTGGGAAGGACAGGCCCCGATCCAAGGCCTCCCTGAGAGGAGGAACCAGCTCAGGAGACAGGAGAATACGGGCACAGGCCATAAGCTCCTCCGAAGAGCCGCTCTCACTGCCGAAGCACAGGCCGTCTATGACCCCAAGACGGCTGAAGATCTCAACTGCTCCGTCTCCAAAGCCCTCTGCGGAAGCAATGGCATAGGGCAGGGGCAGCTCCAGAACCAGGTCCGCACCGCAGAGAACAGCAGCCTTGGCACGGGTATACTTATCTATAAGGGCAGGCTCCCCCCGTTGGACGAAGCTGCCGCTCATGAGGCAAACAGCCCTTCCTTCTTTCCGAACCTCCTGTATTTGGTAGTTATGTCCGTTATGGAAGGGGTTGTACTCACAGACGATGGCAATATTCTTCACAATTTTTCCTCTTTTCCCATAAATGTACTTGTAAAATAAAAAAAGTGTGGTACAATAGTAACTGGTAGAGTGATAGTATCATACTATCACAGGTTTCATAGAAAAAGCAAATACATTTTTATAGGAGTGAACCGTAATATGAAAATTCTTGTTATCAACGCAGGCAGCTCTTCCCTGAAGTATCAGCTCATGGATCCCGTATCCGGCGACGTATTCGCCAAGGGTCTTTGCGAGCGTATCGGCATCGACGGCCGTCTGACCCACAAGGTCCCCGACCGTGACATCAAGGAAGTCCGCGGGATCCCCATGCCCACCCACAGCGAGGCCATTGCAGCCGTTATGGAGATCCTGGTAGACGAGACCTTCGGTGTGGTCAAGACCGTTGACGAGATCGATGCTGTAGGTCACCGTGTTCTCCACGGCGGCATGAAGTTCGTTGCTTCCTGCATCATTGACGAGGCTTGCAAGCAGGCTATCCGTGACTGCATCCCCCTGGGTCCCCTCCACAATCCTGCCAACCTCATGGGCATCGAGGCCTGCGAGAAGGCAATGCCCGGCAAACCCCAGGTCGCTGTCTTCGATACCGCATTCCACATGACCATGCCCCCCAAGGCATATCGCTACGCCATTCCCACCAAGTATTTTGAAGAGGACAGCCTCCGCCGCTACGGCTTCCACGGCACCTCTCACCGCTTCGTTTCCAAGCGTGCCAACGAGCTCCTGGGCAACCCCGCAGAGAGCAAGGTCATTGTCTGCCACCTGGGCAACGGCTCCTCCCTGTCCGCAGTTAAGGACGGCAAGTGTGTCGATACCTCTATGGGTCTGTCCCCCCTGGCAGGCGTTCCCATGGGCACCCGCAGCGGCGATATCGACGCCTGCGTAGTACAGTATATCATGAACAAGGAAGGCATCTCCGTTGACGATTGCCTGAATATGCTCAACAAGCAGTCCGGTGTTAAGGCTCTGTCCAACGGCCTGTCCTCCGACTTCCGTGATCTGGAGGATGGCGAGGCCAGAGGCGACGAGGCCGCTATCCTGGCTCTGCGTAAGTTCTGCTACGAGGTCGCCAAGTACGTTGGTGCCTATACCGCAGCTATGAACGGTCTGGATTGCCTGGTATTCACCGCCGGTGTGGGTGAGAACGGCCCCCTGACCCGTGAGGACGTATGCTCCTACCTGGGCTACATGGGCATCAAGCTGGATCCCGAGCGGAACAAGATCCGCGGCGGCAAGGAAGGCCTGATCTCCGCAGACGACTCCAAGATCAAGGTCTACGTCATCCCCACCAACGAGGAGCTCATGATCGCACAGGATACTGCCGAGCTCTGCAAGTAATTTTACCATCCCCCAAGGGCTGCTGCATACCGCAGCAGCCTTTTTTAAAAGCTTCCGACAAAACTGTCCCCAGGACAATATCACTTTTGCCCCACGGCAAAAATATCACTGCAAACCGCGGTTTGCAATATCACTCGCCTTTAGACAAATATCACAAAAGGAGCTTCTTTATGACTGTTGCAGAACGTTTTTTGAAATATGTTTCTTTCGAGACCACATCTGATGATACCACCGGGGTCTGTCCCTCTACCCCGGGGCAGAAGGTACTGGGTGCCGCTTTGGTGGAGGAAATGCAGGCGATGGGCATCCAAGATGCCTATATGGATGAACACGGCTATGTATACGGCACTGTGCCCGGCACGGGTCCTGTCATCGGGCTCATTGCCCATATGGACACCGCTCCCGATTGCTCCGGCAAGGACGTAAAGGCCCGTATTGTCAAGTATGACGGTGGAGACGTCGTTCTGAATGAGGAGAAGGGCATTGTCCTGTCCCCCCGTGACTATCCCGGCTTGAAGCACAACGAGGGCAAGCACCTGATCGTTACCGACGGTACCACCCTCTTGGGTGCAGACGACAAGGCAGGGGTAGCCGCCATTCTCACTGCGGCACAGGAGCTTATGGCCGAGGGAGAGGCCCACGCCACTCTTAAGATCGGCTTCACCCCCGACGAGGAGATCGGCAGCGGTGCAGACCTGTTCGATGTCAAGGGCTTCGGGGCAGAATATGCCTACACCGTGGACGGCGGTGCATTGGGTGAGCTGGAGTATGAGAACTTCAATGCCGCCTCCGCTGTGGTCAAGGTCCACGGACGGAACGTCCACCCCGGCAGTGCCAAGAACATTATGATCAACTCTCAGCACATTGCTATGGAATTCCACTCCATGCTCCCGGTGCAGATGAAGCCGGAGTTTACGGAAGGGTACGAGGGCTTCTCCCATCTGTGCGAAATGCACGGGGAGGTGGAGCTGAGCACGCTGGAATACATTATCCGTGACCATGACCGAAATGCCTTTGAAGCTAAGAAGAGTGATTTTGAGCGAATCTGCAAGTATTTGAACGACCGCTACGGTGCAGGCACCGTAGAGTTAGAGCTGAAGGACAGCTACTTCAATATGCGTGAGAAGATCGAGCCCGTCATGTACATCGTGGACCGTGCCAAGAAGGCCATGGAGGATGCAGGGGTCACTCCTAAGATCGTCCCCATCCGTGGGGGCACCGACGGTGCAAGGCTGTCCTACGAGGGCCTCCCCTGTCCCAACCTGTTCACCGGTGGTGAGAACTTCCACGGCCGCTTCGAGTATATCCCCGTCGAGGATATGGAAGCCTGCGTCCGCACCCTCAAGTGCTTGTTAAAGAATGCTGTAAAATAAGATCCATATCACTAAGCTGATGCCCCACGGAGAAACCTCCGTGGGGCATTTTGCGTATCAAATTTCGATTTATCGCTCCGATCCGTATTTACGCAGACCAATGTAGGGGCGGCTATTAGCCGCCGGCAAGGTTTCGAGTTCGTAGGCATTTTCGTAAAATTGATAACATTTACCTTATGGATGGTGCACAGGCGGATGATATCCGCCCCTACAGCTACAGGTACGAAACTACTCG
>JAZNYV010000097.1:0-11278 GCA_045594585.1 Faecousia sp.
GCCGAAAGCCACAATTTCCCGTGGTTTTCGGCACTTTTTTGGTGCGCCCGGTGAGTGCACATTCTATAGGGTGAGAGTCCCGAAGCCGCTCGGTAGTGGGAAGGTTTAGCCAAAGGCAAGGGTGTCCATCGTGAGGTGGAATCTGAAGAAAGCCGGATTTTAGGAGTTAGAAGGTCTCCTAATGGGCAAAACTCTGGCCTGACGAACAGAAATCGCATGTGAGGCTATGCAAAGGGGTAAGTTTGCACCACAAAGTATACGGCAAGGGAAATACAAACCCCAACCGGTATGAAGAAAGGAAATCCCGAAGCCGGATGGAGGGGGCAGAAAGTTGGGGATACCAACAGTAATTTAGCAATTGCCGGAAAGCCTACTGGCATATGTCAAGAAATGGACATATACAAAGGGCAATCTCAAAAGAAAGACTCGCACAGGCAGGATACATGAGCATCCTTGACCAGTACGAGTCCTTGCATTTACGATGGAACCAACCTATACCGAACGGTACGTACGGTGGTGTGGGAGGACGGCTACTCAACTAATGGGTAGCCTCCTACCCGATTGTGGGGGGTATTACTTAGCCATGCGGTGGAACTTCATAATGACCTGGGCTACCTGGGCACGGGTTGCGGTGCCCTTGGGTCCTAAGTTGTTCTTGCCCAGGCCGTTGACGATGCCCTCGCCTACTGCCCATGCAAAGGCGTCCACAGCGTAGTCGCTGACGGTCTCTGCATCGACGTAGTCGGACAGGTCCGTGGTCTCTGCCTTGGACATATCGTAGCCTGCCAGCTTGGCGTAACGGTAGAGGAAGGTGACCATCTGCTCACGGGTCACAGCCTTATCGGGAGCAAAAAGTCCCTTGCCCATGCCCATAACGATACCGTTCTCATAACCCCACTGGACAGCCTCGGTATACCACTGATCTGCAGGAACGTCGGTAAAGACGTCCTCGACCTCTACCTTGGGAGCACCTGCCATACGGTACAGGATGGTGACCAGCATAGCACGGGTCAGAGTCTTCTGAGGAGCATAGGTGGTAGCGTTCATTCCGTTCATGAGCTTGTTGCGGTATACATACTCTACAGCCTCACGGTACCACTGATCCTCGGGAACGTCGGTGAAGGGGAACTCCGCCTCGTCGGGGAAGGCCTCGCCGCAGACGGTACAGACCTCGTCTACAACAGTGTGGTCCGTTGTGGGAAGGGTCTCCTGCTTGACCAGGATCTCGCCGCAGACAGAGCAGTGCTTGCCCTCTGTAAGGCCGGTGGCGATACAGGTTGCGGCAACTGCCTCGTCAATGACCTCTGTATGGCCCTTGGCAGGAAGGATCTGCTGCTCTGTTACGGTCAGGCCGCAGACGGTGCAGTACTGTCCCTCGGTCAAGCCGGTCTCGGTACAAGAGGGAGCCACAGCCTCCAATACAGCAATGGTATGCTCATGGGCAGAGGTAATGATGTCGGCACGGTCACGGACACGGATCCGTGCGTAGCTGTCGTGCTCGATGGCGTATGTGTTGTCGTAGGAGGCTACACCTGTAACGGTAATGGCTCTGCCTACCTCCAGGTCCTTGACCTCGTTATCGGCGGTAATATAGCCGTCGATAAAGGCTCTGCCTACAGTGCCCTCTGCATCAATGATGTAGATAGACTCTACCAGGCCGTTGGCCATGGTGATCTTGGTCACAACGCCCTTAAGGGTGATGAGGCTGCCCTCTACAGAACGGTCGTTCAGCTGTGCGGCAGTGATCTCTACAGGCTCCACGGGAGTGGTCTCGCCGATCTTCTCGATCTTCTGCACCTGGAGCTCGGGCTCGCCGATGTAGAATTCCGTCTGGCCCTTGATCTGGACCACATCGCCGATCTTAAAGTCACCGGCAACGGGGAAGCAGTTGATGCCTGCGGTCTCGTCCTGGACGTAGATGCAATCGAAGAAGGCAGTGTCCTTGTCATATCCGGAGGCATTGGAGGTGACGGTGCCCTGAATGGTGAAGGTATAACCGACTTCTGTCTGCTTGCGGACCTCTGCAATGTCCGTCAAACGGATGGGGTTCACAGCCTTGAGGAGGTTCTGTGCCAGGGCATTGTTGCCGTTCTCGGCAGGGAACAGGATGTTGTAGTCGTTCATAAAGGGAACGCCGGAGACAAAGATCAGACCCTTACCCTCTACCCGTTCTGCCGCCATAAGGAGGTAACGGGCTTGTGCACCGTAGTTGGGATCGTTGTAGTTGTACTTGGGTACGGAAGCAACGCCGAAGCCGTCGCTGTCCTCGTCACGGGACTCGGTCTTGTAGTTGCCGTAGAGGACACCGCCTACGGTAGCAGGCAGGTTGTCAACAGCCTCGCCCTTTGCATCCACAGCGTATAGAGTGGAGCCGTTGTAATAGTAGACGGAATCCTCCAGTCCCTCGGCAATTGCATCCTCGCCAAAGGCGTAGGCGTACAGGCCGTTGTAGGAGCCCTCACGGGCGGAGTCGTCTGCCAAGCGGAGAGAGGAGCCAAGGGCCTCCAAGAGGGCATTCTGGGTTGCCGCCACATGGGGATCTAGAGCATCCTTGGCATCTGCGAAGCCGGAAATGATCAGAACGCCGCCTCTATCATTAAAGGCCTTGAGAGCGGCCAGCTCTTCTGCACTGTAGATCTTAGCCTGGGTCAGCTGACGGGTGGGAGCATTGAGCACAATAGCAGCCATTCTCTCATCCTTGCAGGCAGCGATCAGATCTGCAGAGCTGTTGAGCTGCTTGGTGCGGATGTTGGCTTCCTTGGCCAGAGTTGCAAAGTTGCCCATCATCTGTGCATACTTACCGGAAACATACTCATTCAGGTGGGAGGCGTCGATGCCCATGTAAACAACCTCATCGGCAGGGGTCACATCCAGCTCCACAGAGGCGGTAAAGACATATTCCTTGCCGTCATATTCCATGGTAGCGGTGATGCCGATGTTCAGAAGCTTGGCTTCCTCGGGGGTGTAAGGCAGGGAAACCACAACGTCACTGCCTGCGGAGATCAGATGGACCTCGTTATCCACATAGAGGACCTGACTGCCGTTAACGGTGTAAACGATGTTCTTAACAATAGCGTCTGCCTGCTCCTCGTTGTAGAAGGTGGTCTGAATGTTCAGTTCCTCCCCTACAACGGCGATGTCTGCATCGGAAACAGCCTCGCGGACACCCAGCTTGAGATTCTCGCCCACCCAAACGGGAGCGGTAACGGCAATATCCTTGTCAGCCTGGACGATGCGGACGTAGTAGTAGGAATATTCGGGCTCCAGCTCTGCAGTAAGGAGGCCGGAGGCCAGCTCCTCGGCATTGTCCCAGGTATAGGCCACCTTGCCGGAATTGACGATCAGCTCTACGGAAGCGATACTGTCAGCGGCATCGGGATCCTTGATGGAAATGCTGAAGTTCAGAACCTCGGGGACGTTTTCAATAATGGTGCCCATGGGCAGCTCATTGACGGTGTAGAGGATCTCCAGGTTCCGATCCTCCGTGGCGTAGACACGGTAGTTACGGATGGCATCGTAGATGCCCTCCTCAGTGAAATCCTCTGCCAGGATCACGTCACGGGCCTCGTTGGCGTTGCCCCACTTGCCCTTGTGGTTGTCCTGGTTGTTGGTGGGAGCCAGGTGCCAGCCCTTATCCAGAGCCATGGTGTACTGCTCGTAGCTGGGGAAGTAGCCTGCACTGCCGATGGCGCCCTCGCCGTTGCCAACCTCAACTAAGTAGGTACGGGCATCAGCCTCGGGAGTCCAGTAGGCAAAGTCGGAGAAGTTGCCGAAGGTGGTGCCGGGGTGGTTGAGCTGGGTAATGCCCTCCTCCCCTTCTTCACGGGAGATCAGCTCGTAGTAGGCACGCATACCTGCGTCGGCACTCTTGTTATTCAGGGTCTTGTTGTTACGGGAGACGATACCCTCGGTGACGAAGGTGTTCATATGTCCGGGACCGCCGGACCAGGTCATCTCGAAGCCGGGGATCAGAACCAGCTCGCCTGCGTGGTCCTTGTTGAACTGTGCCAGGGTCTCCTTGTAGGTGGTCCACTTGGCGGCAGACTCGGAAGTACACAGATCCAGGTCGTACAGTGCATCCTCGGGGTTGGGAGCGGCGGCGGTATCGAAGTAGTTGGAGTGATCCGTAAAGGCAACGAAGTCTACGTTAGCCTCTGCAGGGAGACCTGCAATATATTCCAGTGCACCTGCTAAGGTGCCTGCACCGTCGGAATACTCGCCGGTATGGGCATGGAGCTGACCGAAGAGCATGGTGTACACGGCCTCGCCTACGGTGAAGCTCCACTTCTTGGTGGCGGTCTTGCCGTCCTGACGGGTAACGGTCAGGATCACAACGGTCCTGCCCTCTGCCAGGTCGGAGGAAGGCTTGTAGCTGACGACACCCTCAGCGTAGGTGGCGGCAACTGCCTCGCCGTTAAGGGTCATGGTAATGGTGGGGTTCTCCCCTGCGTTGGTGATCTTGGCGGAGATCTCGGGCTTCTTGTTCTCCTTGGTCTGGGAGTTGGCAACAGGCTTGAGATCGGAGATCATGGGCTCGTCCTTGACCCCAACGATCACCGTAGCAGACATGGAAACCCCCTTGTTGTCTACGCCCTTGACAGTGACCTCTAAGCTGCTGCCGACGATCATCTCTGCAGGGATGGAGATGGCATAACGGCCGTAGGACTGGGAGATCTCCAGCTTGGTGCCTGCCAGGGCAGCCTCTACCTCCTTGACACCGAAGACAGCGTCTACAGTGAAGTGGAGGAGGTAATCCTGTCCTGCGTTGGCAGGAGAGGGATTGCCGAAGGCGATCTGAGGCATATTCACAACACCCTCTGTAAGGATGCTGTTGATGCAGGGATAGAAGTGGAAGGTAGCAGTATCTCTGTCCCCGGTCTGTGTGCCCAGCTTGGCAGAGCCGGTCTGACCCAGGAGAGCCTTGCCCTCGGAGGACAAGAGCTTGTAGCCGCCGTTGTAGGCCTCTACGGTCCAGTTTGCCTCACCCTCTGCAACGGGAGAGTAGGAAAGGGCGTTGCCCTTGGCACAGAGGTAGCCGAAGGCATCGTTGCTAAAGCGGTAGTACTCACCGTTCTTCTCTACCTTGAAGAGGAAGGCACCGTTGGTGCAATCCGCACCCTCTGCAGTCAGGGTGGCACCTACGGTCTTGAGGGCGGTGCCCTGTGCTGCAGAAAGAACGCCCCTTGCAGCTAAGTTGTACAGGACCACTGTGTCCCCGTTCTCGGGGAGGCCGGGACGCTCCTGGCCTGCCAGCTTGTAGATGCAGACAGGCTTCTGCACCTTGGTAGGTGCGTAGAGAGAGAAGAGCTTGCTGGTATTGTAGCACAGGACCGTCTGATCCTTGGCTGCAATGGAAACGACGGATGCAGAGCCATCCTCGTTGAAGGTAATGGTAAAGGAGCCGTTTTCAGTCTTGTCGTCGTTGGTGCGGAGGTAGTTGCCGCTGTCTACGGGAGCAAAGAGGTAGCCCTCCCCGGTAAACAGTGCGTAGGTATCATCGGTGGTACCTGCTTCCAGGGTCAGGATCTGGGTGGCATCGTCATAGCGGCAGATGTTGTCCATCTTGACAACGTTGCCCAGACCACGGTTGTTGTTCCGCTGTTCGGTACCCAGGGCGAAGTTATAGTCCTTGGCAACGATGATGATCCTGTCGCCGGAGGCCAGCTCGGACAGGTCCGTGACCAGAACAGCATCCTGGTCTCCTACGGTATAGACGATATAGGCAAAGGCGACCTCGTCACTGTCCAGCTTGCCCTCAGCCTGGGACTTTGCGGTAATGGTGATATCCTCGGTAATAACAAAGGCAGTGGTGTACTCTGTCCAGTTGCCGTCACCGGTGTGGTAGAGGATCTTGGAATCCTTGGTGGAGCATGACAGAGTTACTTCTGTACCGTACTCTACATAGCCTGCGGCAGGAGTTGCCTTGGGCTTGTAGCACTTGGGCAGGGCGGGTTCTGTAGTCTCGGTGGGAACTTCACCGATCTCACCCTCCACAGGAAGGATCTCCACATCATAATACTCGGTGCTGCCTGCCTCTGCATTGCTCACAGCGTAGGCACCGAACTGGTTATAGGTCCCTGCACGGAATACGATGCCCCGCTTGGCATCTGCGGCAGAGGTCAGTCTGCTGGAGCCGTTGACACCTGCGGAAAGGACCCAAACATAGGGCTCTGCAGAGGTGCCGAAATTGGTGCCGGACTTGTAGGTCAGGTAGTTGCCCCCGGCATAAACGGTGTAGCCGCCGCTGACCTCGGACAGGGTGATGGCGTAGGCACCTGCATCGTCACCGGACACCTTGCCGTCTGTAACGGTCACGGGGGTGCCGCTGATCTTGCCTGCGAAGGTGTTGGACATGGCATAGTAGATCTCTCCTACCTTGGCGGCGATGACATACTTCTTCCCTGCAGGCTCGTTGGAATCGGCCTCCGTGGGCTGGGTCGTAGGCTCAGTCTCGGTGGGCTGGGTGGTGGGATCGGTCTCGGTGGGCTGGGTGGTGGGATCGGTCTCAGTGGGATCGGTCTCAGTGGGGTCGGTCTCAGTGGGGTCGGTAGGATCAGTGGGATCCGTGCTCTCCCCCTCTACGGTCCAGAAGCCAATGGTCTGACCGGCAATGTTGGTATCGGTACGGGTATAGCATCTCCAGTCGGGAGTCTCGCCCTCGTACACGCCCAGATATCTGGGAGTAGCCTTGGAATCCTGTGCGGATAGGTAGCCGTCTGCCAGGGTCCATACGCTCTGGGTGTTGCCTACACGGACACCGTTGTTGGAGGCGGTGACGTAGAGGTATTTGCCACCGGCGGTAATGTAGAAGCCACCCTCTGTTGCAGTGACGGTCCAGCCGAAATCGGCGGCACTGCCGGTCGTAGACAGGGTATCCCCGTCTACCGTAGCGGTATAGGCCAGGGGCTGCTTGCTGCCGCCCTCGCCTACGGTGGGCAGGACATAGGTCACGCCGTTCTTGGACATGGTAATGGCCACGGTATCCTGAGAGGTAATGCTCTCAAAATTCACAGCCCTCCATGTTGTCGTCCCCGTAGCACCGAAGGCCATTGCAGGTACCATAGACAGCACCATAGCAAGGATCAGCAGCCAGGAAAAGACTCTTCTGCTTTGTTTCATGTTGGATCCTCCTGTTATAATATAATTTCCCTTTTTATTTTACCATCTAGGGATTTATAAAGCAAGCCATATTTGCTGAAATTTTCCACTACAAGGGGTCAAAATTGTCCATTGCGGGAAAAGATCGGTTGACGGGATTCCGGAAACATGGTAAACTATTTCCAAAGAAATCTAATAGGAGAGTGATCCATGATGAAACGCATCACCGCCTTCCTCCTGGTCTGTGTCATGGTATTGGCCATAGTGCCTATACAGGCACAGGCTGCCGACCCCTTCGTAGGCTATCCCTCTGTCTTCGTAACAGAGGACAACTACCTCATCTCCTTCCAGACCAATGCCAACGGCATGGGCTGGGTAGAGATCGGAGGCGTGGCCTACGAGGACACCACCTGCGGCATTATGGACTGGGAGACCAAGCTCCACGGTGTCCTTGTGCCTCAGTCCGCACTGAACAGTGCCAAGAGCTACACCATCTGCTTCCAGAGCCTGGATTCCCGTCCTGCCAACAACCCCGCCCCCGGCACCAAGCAGACCAAATCCTACAGCTTCGACCCTGTCCTCCCCGGAGAGGACCCGGTTCTCCTGTGCGTCTCTGACCAGCACAACAACAACTCCGGTGCTGTTGCCGTGTCCAAGTATGCTAACTTCGATGCTCTGGTTTTCGGCGGTGACTACACCGGTCACATCAGCACAGAGGTCCTTGCTAACGACTTCCTCAACTATGCAGGCAATACCGCCAAGGGCACCAAGCCCGTGATCTATCCCCGCGGCAATCACGAGATCCGCGGCCAGTACACACACTGGATCGACGGGGTCATGCCTACCGGCGAAACGGGCAAGAGCTATTATGACTTCGTTATGGGCGACCTCTACGGCATCGTCCTGGATTGCGGCGGCAGCTACACCGACAATTACGAGGATATTGCCGATACCATCGACTTCGAGCCCTACCGTGTAGAGCAGACCCGTTGGCTGGAGAAGGTCTATGCCAAGGGCACCTGGAAGCAGTATTCCAAGCGTGTGATCTTCTGCCACGTTCCCTTCGTGACCCAGAGCAACTTTGCCGATGTGTATAAGGATTGGACCACTGTCCTTAACAAGATGGATATGAGCCTCTTAGTCTCCGGCCACACTCATAATTTCACCATGTACTCCACTACCCACAGCAGTGTAAAGAGCGGTCCTAACTTCCCCGCCTTCACCATGACCGCCTACAAGAAGGACCCCTACTCCTACACGGGAACCTACCTGACTCTGGGAGATCAGAGCTTCACCATTCAGAATGTGGACTCTGCCACCCTGACCGTCAATGCCACCCACACCGTTCCCAACAAGACCTACGGCATTACCACAGAGCCCAAAACGGAATTTGTCGCTGCCAAGGCAGAGCTCCCGGCTCCCACGGTGTCTGCAAGCACCGCAAGCCTTCCCTCGGTCTCCTCTCCCTTCAGTGCCCACCCCACAGTCTTTATTGTAGAGGACAATTATGAGATCTCCTTCCTGACTACGGGAACAGGTATGGGCTGGGTAGAGATCGGCGGCAAGAAGTACAAGGACTCCACCATGGGCGTTATGGATTGGGAATCCCGGATCCACAAGGTCACAGTTCCCCAATCCGTCCTGAACCAGGCCGGGGCCTACAAGATCTGCTTCCAATCCATGACGGAGAGAGCCGCCTATACCCCTGTCCACGGCTCGACGGTGTCCCGTACCTACCCCTTCACTCCCGCTCCCGAGGCTCCTACTTATCTGTTTATGTCGGAGCAGCTTAACGATAATACCAATCCTATGAAGGTAGCCAAATACAAGGCCTGGGACGTTTTCGTCTGTGGCGGTAAATACATGAAGGCCGCCAATACAGAGAACAACCGCTACTACCTCCTGACCCTCTGCGGCGAGACCACCCAAGGCACCAAGCCCACCATCTTCACCCGAGGCAATCGGGAGCTCCGCGGCTTCGGTGCTCACGACGTCATCGCCTCCATGGGAACAAGCTCCACAGGGGATGCCTACTTCTACTTCACCCAGCCCAATATCTTCGGTATTGTCCTGGATACGGGAGAATTCGGAGCAGACTCCCTGGCACAATTCGGCGGCACAGTCCGCTTCCAGAAGTACCGTGAGGAGCAGACGAAGTGGCTGCAACAGATCTATGCCGAGGGCAAGTGGAGGGACTATGATACACGGATCGTCATTTGCCACCTGCCCTTTACTGCCTACACCGACAGCACCATGACGGCGGTATTCAAGGAATGGACCCGGATCCTCAACCAAATGGGTGTGACCCTTATGGTGGCGGGCCATGTGAATAACTACAGCTACTACGCTCCCGATGATTCCCGGAACGTATCCGGCCCCAACTTCCCTATGCTCACCATGTCCGACAACGGGAATGGGGACTATGTCTATTCCGGGACCTACGTCTCCTTCCAAGGAAAGAGCTTCACGGTGCAGAACATTACCAACACCTTAGCTGTTCGTGATAACAGGACCGTGGTAAATCCCCTGTACACCGAGGAAACGGATCTGATCTCTGACTACGCACCCACCAATGATGAAAAGGTCCTCTACTTCGGTTTCGGCAACAGCCTGGAGGATCAGCAGCGATACAGAGAGAATCCTGTTTACGGCGGAGCTAACTACGATGCCGGCGGCACTGTGAGGACCACAAACTTCTACAAGGGCGGCGGTGTCAACTACGACGTCCCCCTCAGTGATTCCTCCTCCTTCGACAACCAAGAGGGCATTGTGAAGACCAAGGTAACAGGCCCCTATCCCACCCAGAGCAGCTATGCCGGCAATGTGACCCGTCGGTTTGTATTCGGCGAGACCAATGATACCATTGCCTCTGTAGGCTCCCTGAAATACGTCCCCGACAATGCGGAGGTATTCCAGGTCCGCTTCAAACTGGAAAACCTGAAGATAAGAACAGACATCGACACCGTAGACCCAAATGCACGGAAGAGGATCGTTTCCTTGCAGTATTTTAGGAACAGCAATACCTCTGCTACCAGGAACAGCAACACCTACGGCGGCAGCTATGTGAACGGGGAGTATATGACCGTTACCTTAGATCTGGATAACACCTTTCAGAGCTCTGAGATCATTACCAAGATCCTTGTTGAGTTCCACGGCTTCGTGAAGCTGGATGACAATGCAGATGCCTATGTCTCCCTGGATTATGTCTATATCGGACCCAAGGCTACTCTGCCTACACGGAATGAGGGCTACCTCTTCCTTGACTTTACGGATTCTGCCGCTGCCCAGTTCAGATACGCCGGGAATACCTACGGCGGCACCAACTACGATCGTGCTCAGAACTGGAGGTACCACACCGGCCGCAGCTCTGCTCCCACAATTGCCCGAGGCATGATGACCTATACCGTTACAACAATGGGCAGCCTCTGGTTCGAGACCCAAAAGAACGGTCTCATGGGCAACCTGACCATGGATTTCGACCCCGCCGCCGCTGAGGTGATCCAGCTCCGTGTGAAGTATCAGGGTGTCGCTCCCCTGAGCGGCTCTGCACCGGGCAACATGACGGTAATGTTTGGAGATGCTTCCGCTACAGAGCCTGTAACCTATTCCATAAGCAAGGCCCTTTCCTCGGAGATCCTTTCTTCCCCGGATCGATGGTTCACCTATGTGATCAAGCTGAACGGTCTGTTGGATAATGTCTCTGAGGTAACGGGCATCCGCCTGGCCTTCGGAAATCTCTACAGCCCCAATGGCAGCGGCACCGTTGCCGTCGACTATATTTACGTCGGTCCGCAGGAGCATATGCCCACACCTCATATGTATCAGGAAACGGTAACGGCACCCACCTGTACAGAGAGGGGCACTTCCATCCACACCTGTACCGTCTGCGGTGACAGCTATGAGGAGAGCCTTGCTCCCACAGGACACACAGAGGTCACTACCCCTGCTGCAGCTCCTACCTGCACCGCCTCCGGCCTTACGGAGGGGACACACTGTGAGACCTGCGGTGAGATCCTCGTGGTGCAAGAGGTCCTTGACCCCACAGGCCACAGCTACACCTACGAGCCCCTGGATGCCGCCGCCCATACCGTAGGCTGTGCCAAGTGCGACTACACCGCAACAGAGCCCCACAGCTACACAGAGGGCACCTGTGTCTGCGGCGAGGCAGAGAGCAAGGAGC
>JAZNYV010000098.1:0-3418 GCA_045594585.1 Faecousia sp.
GAAGCACGATGCTGTAAAGGCACCGTGCTTTTTTATACCCAAAAATAAGGAGGTTGGATATGGGTGAGCCACGGAGAGGCCGCCAGACCCCAACGAGATCCGTTGTCCTGCCATATGATCAAACCTATGGGCAGGAGGCTATCGATCTATACAATTCCACAGGCCGTACAGCCCAGGAATGGCAGGAGATCCAAATGTTTGACATTCTGGCGGTCAATGAGGAGGGCTTGTGGGTGCATACCAAGTACGGTTATGCAGTGCCCCGGCGAAACGGCAAGAATGAGATCGTTGCCATGCGTGAGATCTACGGTCTGACCCATGGGGAGAAGATCCTGCACACGGCACACCGCACCACAACCAGTGCATCCGCTTCCAAGAGACTGGCGGCACTGCTCAGTGCAGCGGGCTACACCGAGGTTGCACGGACAAAAAAGGACGAGATCTATGATAAGCATTATACCTACTCCAAACAAATGGGCTTGGAATGCATTACCATTCTGGGAGAGGGCGGTGGAAGCTGTAGCTTCCGAACCAGATCCTCCAAGGGCGGTCTGGGCGAAGGCTTTGATCTCCTTGTAATCGACGAGGCTCAGGAGTACCAGGATGCAGAGGAGAGTGCGCTGAAGTATGTGGTATCCGATAGCCGGAATCCACAGACCATCTTCTGCGGAACACCGCCTACACCGGTTTCCTCCGGCACGGTCTTCCTGAAGCTTCGCAATGGTACCCTCCAGGGAGAAACGAAAAACGCAGGCTGGGCAGAATGGTCGGTAGATGAGCCTGTCGATCCCAACGATCGGGAGAAATGGTATGAAACCAATCCCTCTCTTGGATCCATTCTGACGGAACGAAAGATCCTGGATGAGATTGGTTCGGATCATGTGGACTTTAACATTCAGCGTTTGGGGCTTTGGCTTCGATATAATCAGAAATCCGCTATCAGCAGAGCAGAATGGGAAGAGCAGCAGTGCACGACTCTTCCCAAGTTTGCCGGCAAGCTCTTTGTAGGTATCAAGTACGGTCACGAGGGTGACCATGTGGCAATGTCCGTTGCTGTCAAAACCACAGAGGGGAAAATCTTCGTAGAGGCTATAGACTGCAAATCCATGCGTGTAGGCAATGGCTGGATCCTGGACTTCCTGTCCAAGGCAGATATAGAGGCGGTTGTAGTAGACGGTGCCAATGGGCAACAGCTCCTGGCAGACGGCATGAAGAAGCTGCATTTAAAGCAGCCACTGATGCCTACGGTAAAACAGGTAATTGTAGCAAATGCCGCCTTCGCCCAAGGGCTGTATGACAAGCGGATCTGTCACATGGGACAGCCCTCCCTTGTGCAGGTAGTCAGCAATTGCGAGAAGCGGGCCATTGGTACCAACGGTGGCTTTGGCTACAAGGCCATTCTGGACGGGGCGAGGATCGAGCTTATGGACAGCATGATCCTTGCCTTCTGGAGCTGCAGCGAGCAAAAGGAAAAGCGGAAGCAAACGATCAGCTACTAACAGGGCAACCTGTAGTAAATAAAAATACCGATACCACCGGGTAAGTGGGGAGGAAAATGTATGTCAGAATTTAAACCTATCACAACACAGGAGGAATTCGATGCCGCCATCCGAGACCGCCTCAAGCGGGAGCAGGAGTCTACTGCAAAGAAGTATGGAGACTACGATGACCTCAAGAAGAGGGTCGCAGACCAGGAATCCCAGATCAGCACCCTCACCAAGGAACGGGACGAACAGGCCAAGAAGTATGCCGGATATGATAAGACTCTGTCCGAGCTGCAGACCAAGGTCAAGGCACACGAGACCAACTCGGTAAAAATGCGAATTGCCCATGAGACCGGGATCCCCTTCGAACTGGCCTCCAAGCTCTCCGGCGAAACGGAAGAGGATATCCGTAAGGATGCGGAGACCATGTCCAAGTTCGTCGCCAAGAGTAAGTATGTCGCACCTCTGAAATCCGATGGGAATGCAGAGGAAGACGGAAACCGTGCAGCACTGAAAACCATGCTGCAGAATATGAAAGGAGCTAAGTAACTATGGAAAATGTATTAAGCAGAGGAGAGCTGTTCAACCCCACTGTGGTTGCAGGTCTGTTCAAGAATGTCCGGGGCAAGTCCTCTCTCGCAACCCTCAGCGAGCAGATGCCCGTCGCCTTTAACGGCAACGAGATCTTCACCTTCTCTATGGACGATGAAGTGAATCTCCTGGGCGAGAACGAGCCGAAGACGGCCGGACGAATTGCCGTTGCTCCTGTGAGGGTGGTGCCTGTGAAGATCGAGTACGGTGCTCGTGTATCCGATGAGTTCATGCTTGCCTCCGAGGAGCGACAGCTGGATATTCTGGAGGCCTTTACGGATGGCTTTGCCAAGAAGGTGGCAAGGGGCCTGGATATCATGGCTATGCATGGCGTGAATCCCCGTACCGGCGCACTGTCTCAGCTGATCACCCAGTACTTCGATAAGTCCACCAAGACCGTTTCCTACGCAGCAGCCTCCTGCGACGACAATGTAGAGGAGGCCATCGAGCTGCTGGGGGATCACGATGTTACCGGTATCTGCATGGCAAAGACCTTTGCCTCCGCTATGGGCAAGCTGAAGAATGGCCAGGGCGGAAAGCTGTACCCGGAGCTGTCCTGGGGAGGTCAGCCCAACGCGGTCAACGGTGTGCCTGCCAGAGTCAACAGTACCGTTTCCTTCGGTACCTCCCAGGATATGGCCATCGTAGGCGACTTTGCAAACTACTTCAAGTGGGGCTACTCCAAGGAGATCCCTCTTGAGGTGATCCCCTACGGCGATCCCGACAACACCGGCAAGGATCTGAAGGGTCACAACCAGGTATATCTCCGTTCCGAGGTGTACATCGGCTGGGGCATCCTCGACATTAACGCCTTTGCCCGTGTGACCAAGGAGGCGTAAGCCTATCTATGGGCCGGGCGAGGTGATAACATGGAGGATTTTGCAAATCTGCAGGATATGATCCTTCTGTGGCGGCATATGACCGCCGACGAGGAGGAAAGAGCCACGGCTCTACTGCCTGTTGTTTCTGCCACCCTGCGTACCGAGGCCGCCAAGGTGGGAAAGAGCCTGGATGCCATGGTAGCTGCAGACCCCTATATGGGGCAGGTGGTTAAATCCGTAACGGTGGATGTGGTAAGCCGTGCACTTATGACCTCCACAGACCAGGAGCCCATGACCCAAATGACCCAAAGTGCCGGTGGCTACAGTGCTACCGGCACTTTTCTGGTACCGGGGGGCGGCCTGTTTATTAAGAAAAGCGAGCTGGCACGGCTGGGCCTTCGGCGGCAGAGGATGGGAGTGATCGATGTCTATGGCAGCACTGATTAAGGGAATCTCCGTAATCCTCTACGAAAAGGTACAGGTCGGGGAGGATGCTTTTTCCGCACCGGTTTACGAGGAGCG
>JAZNYV010000099.1:0-1641 GCA_045594585.1 Faecousia sp.
TTCGAGCCTCGTCACCCGCTCCAAGAATAAAAGGAACGGTCTCCGTTCCTTTTCAAATATGGTGCCGTGGCCAAGCGGTAAGGCAAAGGTCTGCAAAACCTTTATTCCCCAGTTCAAATCTGGGCGGCACCTCCAGAAAAAACGACCTGTCTTGACAGGTCGTTTTTTCAACGAAATAAATCCTATCGGATTTATGAAATGTCCTTCGGACGTGAAATATGGCTTACGCCATGTGAAATGCCTGCGGGCGTGAGTGGATTTATTTCATTTCACTTTCTGCTTTACAAATCACAGGAGGTACAGCTTATGACGCCCAATCCCAAGCTTGACTGTATTGGCAAGATCTGCAATTGGATCTTAGGGATCCTGTATATTCCTTGGGCCTTTCTGTCTTCTCTTATGGGGATGGTATCCGAAGGGTTTATGGAAGCCAACAATCCTGTGCTTCTTACTTTGCTCGATGTTATTTGCGGTCTTTTTCTTGTCAATGCGTTTCTCAGCCTACTTGCTGTTCCTGTTGCAGTGCTGCTGAAACGGAAGGGCTACAGTCTCCTTTCTCTCTGCATGACCTTCCTGCCTTTGTTTTTGGCTCTCTTGAGCTTTGGACTTCTTTCCATTACGGATCTGATCCCTAAAGTAATATAAAGGAGTGATTATTATGGTATTCTCCCACATTCTGACCCACTTGATCCATTGGTGTGACGAGGAATTGATGTCCTGTGCCGAGAAGGCAGGCAACGGTGTGGGCCTCTATTACGTAGGCTATCGGTATGCCTGTGAGCTTAGATTTAAATTGGCTACCTTAGTGGATCGGGAATTTGACGGCTTGGATGCATTTCGCAAGGAGGTCCTTGCCATGCTGGATGTTCACTATGAGGATTCCGTCCTCAACCCTCCCAATCGGGCGGCCCTTTCCTTGATTTCCTCTCTGGAGGCGACATTCCTGGAATATTTCAACTCTATGGCCACGGAGCAGGGGGCCGTTTCTATGGTAGAGTATCCCTATACCCGTGCAATTGTAGGGGAGGAAGCACAGAGGCTCATCCAAACCTTCCGTGATGTCTGGGGATATAGCAATCGGGCCTATTGGCATCCCCTGCAGGGCACAGCCTCTGAGGAGAGCTTCGAGCTGTTCTTTGTTATGCTGTCCTATGCAGAGCCCTATATGGACCGCCTATGCCAATGGATAGGGATTCCCTATACCCACATTTATGCGTATGGGGAATGGCATCATGTCTACCCGGACCATTGCTTGGAGACGGTAGAATTAGACGGTTATGGCGGCTGTGAGTCCATCTATACGGACAAGGATTTTACCTGGGCTGTTTACTTCTCCCACGAGAACACTGTGACCTTTGCAGGCTCCATCGTCCCCTTTGCCAAGGAGCTGCTGGCCAAGGAGAAGGATCACTGGGATCGCTTTGAATGGGATCAATGATATGTTGTACAAGGATCGCCGATCAGGGATTGTATGTCCCTAATCGGCGATCCTTGTGCATATTATACTTATTTCTAATAAAACGGATTAACCGTTTTATTATGCCGCTGGTAAGCGGCATGGCGGCAAAGCCGCCAAGAAATGCCGTGTAATACTGTTCTTGCCGCCATAGGCGGTGCAGGATATTCATCCTGCAATAAAAT
>JAZNYV010000100.1:0-9245 GCA_045594585.1 Faecousia sp.
ATTTTATTGCAGGATGAATATCCTGCTTAGCCTTCGGCGGCAAGAACAGTATTACAGGTTATTTCTTGGCGGCTTTGCCGCCATGCCGCTTACCAGCGGCATAATAAAACGGTTAATCCGTTTTATTAGAAATAAGTATAAGCGGGCTAAAAAGGGGCTGTCTCACTCTGAGACAGCCCCTTTTCGGACTTGTTATCGAACTGTAAACTCCCGGCTAATACCAAGTTTCTTTAAATAACGGTCACGATATACGATCCCTTCTGCAACCAGGCAAACCGGTAATGCTGCAAAGAAGTCCACAGCAGAGTGCTGTTTGATAAACATGGTAGACAAGCAAATCAGGATAACGGCTACCAAAACAAATGCCTTCCACCATTTTGCAGCAGCTTCTTCCTTCAGCCAAACCGACGCAATACCGATGGAATAAGCCACGTGGAGCGAGGGGCAAACACCTGTATTGGTATCTGCGCTGTACAGCAGGCCAACACATTGTGTCAGAATGTTGTCCCTTGGAAACTCTATGGGCCTAAGATCCTGCCTGGTTGGGAAGATAATATAGACCGCCATAGCAATCACTTGGGTAATGATGATAAATGTCTGCAACCGCTTAAAGCTGTCTACATGATACAGCAGAAAATATCCCAGGGAAATGACGATCAGCAAATACCAGAACACATACGGGATCACAAACCATTCACAGAACACTATTACATCGTCCAGCCACATATGCACCGGTGTACAACGTTCAACCGGGATCAAATTCTCCGTTAAAAAGTAAAGAATAAAATACCCGATCCAGCCCAGTAACAGCTTTAGGTGGGAAAATTTTGGGTCATTTATTCCGGACAGGCGGAATTCACGGTAATCAATTACAGGTTTTCTCATAAGTGTATCGGTTGGGGATATTGGATCCGTACTGCTTCTTAGGAATGTTGTTATACGGGATCACAGTATGTTCAGGCAAAGCTACTGCCATATCCGTGATCTCCTGCATCAATGCCTGTGTGATCCGTTTCCGTTCTTCTTCAATGGGTGCATCGGGGCAGAATAGAATCGGCTTGCCCAAATACATCTTCTTCAGCTTTGGAGCGAGGTACATCGGTACAAAATTTATTGCTTTTCCGGTGCGTTTGTAATATAGCTTTGCCACATCAATAAATCTGTCCCGGAACTGACAGATAATATGATTATAGGGTACACTGTGTTCCGGAAAAATGACTACATGATTGCCCTCCTGCAGACGCTGAATGGTCTGTTTAAAGGTGGTAATGATCCGGGCATCATGGTACACACCAATGGTATTGGCGTTCGTGAAAATACAAACAGACAGCGGTGCGATGATGTAGGACAACAGCTTATAAAACCAGCGGGTCGCTTTCGGCTTTGCTGACCAAAAATCCTTGTAGGCATAAGCAGGGACATCCTTCATGTGCATCATCTCCCCTGCACACCAGATGTAATGATCGCCCGGTGTGTAGAACTCACAGGCAATCGGTCCATTCATTTGGCTGTGGTTTCCAACAATAATTACCGGTTCGTCCGGTAAGTTTTCCCGACCAACGACCTTGATCCTTGGATAACAGGTTTTTACGATCCATTTGATGACGGCATATGCTCCGGGCCATTTCTTTTTCTTCACTGAGAGACCTTCTTTCATGTATAACAGCATTATGATTAATCCCTTTTACCTTCACCCAACAGATCCGCTAAGATGTTCCTGGTCTGGAGGATCTCCTTTTCGTTTATGTGGTCTCCGTCGGCTACCAGCATCAGGGTGTAGCTGAGGACCTCGCAGTAATTGGTGACCAGCTGGTTCTTGCTCCCGGCTTCGTTGGGGATCCCGCTAAGAGTGCGGCAGAGATCCTGGATCTGACCTGCGGCAATGACGGCAGTGATCTTACCGTCCAAATAGTCGTCCGTAACCGAAAGGACCTCCTTAGAGATTCTGTAGCAGTCTGCACTGAGATTAACACCTTGGTTCCCCAAGGAACAGCCGGTCAACAGCAGGCAGATCACACAGAGCATCAGTAATAAGCGTTTCAAAGTATCATCTCCTCCCGTATATTATGGCACAAAATGCCCTTAGGGTCAAGGGAGGAGGAAAAAAATTATAACAAAATAACAAAATATAGAAAAACACCTTGACAACTCTTTCAGCAGAAGGTACAATAGACGCTGGATTAGTGTGTCTTACTTTGGACAAGGGGTAGTCCGGAGTAAGTGTTACTTTTTCTTTTCTGTACTGTTACTCTATGGAGTAAGGGTTAGATACAACGTATTCGTAATGAATATCAACCTAATATCAAGGAGGTGCATTTCCGAAACATGGAATGGTATGTTTATGTTTTACTCATCATTGGATATGTTGCAGTAGCATTTTTATGCTTTTTCCTAGGTATTTCCTACCGCAAGAAGGTAGCTGAGAAGGAGATCGGCAGTGCCGAGGCCGAGGCTACCCGTATCATCAACGACGCCATCAAGACCGGCGAGAGCAAGAAGCGTGAGCTCCTGGTTGAAGCCAAGGAGGAGATCCACAAGACCCGGACCGAGCACGAAAAGGAAGTCAAGGAACGTCGTGCAGACCTGCAGAAGCAGGAACGCCGTCTTCAGCAGAAGGAAGAGTCCCTGGACAAGAAGGTCGACGCCTTCGAGAAGAAGGAAGAGGACCTTCGCAAGCGTCAGGCAGCCGTGGCTGCAAGTCAGGAGGAGGTCAACCTCATTAAGAAGAGCCAGCTTGAGATGCTGGAGAAGATCTCCGGCTTGACCCAGGAGGAGGCCAAGACCTACCTGCTCAAGAATATCGAGGCTGAGTGCCGCCATGATGCGGCTATGAAGATCAAGGAGATCGAGAATCAGACCAAGGAGAATGCAGACAACCTGGCCCGTGAGATCATTGCCATCGCCATTCAGCGCTGTGCAGCGGATCACGCGGCAGAGGCTACGGTTTCTGTTGTTGCTCTGCCCAATGATGAGATGAAGGGCCGTATCATCGGTCGTGAGGGTCGCAATGTCCGAACTCTGGAATCCATCACAGGTGTAGATCTGATCATTGACGATACCCCCGAGACTATTACGGTCTCCTGCTTCGATCCCATTCGCCGAGAGATCGCTCGTCTGGCTCTGGAGAAGCTCATTGCCGACGGACGCATCCACCCCACTCGTATTGAGGACCTGGTCGAAAAGTCCCGTAGAGAAGTAGAACGGGTCATTAAGCAGGAGGGCGAGAGAGCCACCTTCGAGACCGGCGTGATCAATCTCCACCCCGAGCTGATCAAGCAGTTAGGCAAGCAGAAGTACCGTACCTCTTACGGTCAGAATGTTCTGAATCACTCCATTGAGGTCTGCCATATTGCAGGTCTCCTGGCAAGTGAGATGGGCGTAGATGTGAGCCTGGCCAAGCGTGCAGGTCTCCTTCACGATATCGGCAAGTCCCTGGACCACGAGCAGGAGGGCAGCCACGTACAGTTAGGTGTAGAGCTGGCCAAGCGCTATAACGAGTCCCCCGATGTGATCCATGCCATTGAGGCTCACCACAATGACGTAGAGCCCAGAACCCTGATCGCCTGCCTGGTACAGGCAGCCGACGCCATCTCTGCCGCCCGCCCCGGCGCCAGAAGAGAGAATGTTGAGAACTACATCCGCCGTTTAGAGAAGCTGGAGGAGCTGACCGGCACTCACCCCGGTGTCGAGAAGGCCTTTGCTATCCAGGCAGGCCGTGAGGTCCGCATTATGGTCAAGCCCGAGGAGGTCTCCGAGGACAGCATGGTCCTCCTTGCAAGAGAGCTGGCACGGAAGATCGAGAACGAGCTGGAATATCCCGGCCAGATCAAGATCAACGTCATCCGCGAGACCAAGGCAGTGGACTACGCCAAATAACCAACCCCAAAACGGAGAGTCTCTCCCGAGACTCTCCGTCCTTTTTTACCCCGCCAAATTTCAATTTATCGCTCCCTTGGAGCCGTTGATCAGCTCCATGGCCACTGCCCAGCTCATGGCATCCTTTGCATAATTGCTGACGCTCTGTCCGTCAGAGAAGGCACTGAAATCCTCACGGATATCTGTACTGTATCCATAGAATTGGGCAAAGCGGAACAGTATGGTCGCCATCTGCTCACGGGTAATGGTGCCCTCGGGATCAAAACGGTTCTTACCCACACTGTTTACAATTCCCTTTTCGGAAGCCCAGGCGATTGCCGGTGCATAGTAAGCATTTGCAGGAACATCTGTAAAGGTCAATTCACCCGCTGCAGGTTCATTCATAAACCGATACAGGACCGTAACCAGCATACCACGGGTCATGGTTCTATCCGGGCTGAAGGTAGTAGAGCTTGTACCATTTTTAAAATTTCCGATATATCGAGCCGTTTGAAGCTTGCACAGACCAAAGCCTCCCTCTGACGAGGGAGGTGCCCCGAAGGGGCGGAGGGAGAGAATATTGCACCGAAATATTGCTATATCTACCGAAATTCTGCATAATCACAACATTTTCTCTCCCTCAGTTGCTCCGTGACACCGCTTTGCTTACCCTCGTCAGAGGGAGCCGAAGCCTCTACCATGCCTTTGGACAGCTCGACATATTGAAATTTGACCTTTTGTAATATTCTGCTGTGGGATTCGTCTTTGGTAATAAGGGAGGATCTATCTTTCTGCTATGGGATGGATCCAAAGGTCCCTGCTGTTGGGGTCGTGGTCCCATAGGCTGAGGTGGCGGAGGGTAAGATCCTCATAGGTCTCGTAATAATAGATCTGCTTGTCCGTATTACAGCAGGAGCTGTAACGGGTATATTCGTAGGCACCGTTTGCCATGCGGACACAGCCCTTAGGCATAGCTACGGATTGCAGTATACGGAAGAACTGTGCAACAGATTCTCGGTTTGTACTCCCACTTTGAGACTTTTCTTTCACGAATACCGCCTTTACAAAGCGAGAAATGGAAGAAAAATCCCCGGGGAGTCCCATAGCACCGAATCCCAGGCTTACATTTTCCAGGGGAAGATGGTAGGACAGCTTATTTTCTTCCAGCCCTTCGTGGAGACCCATGTATCGGTGCATATTCTCCCTGTGGTAAGGGAATGGGGGATTATTGGTGAGTGCTCCAAAGGGATTTTCATAAACAGTCATTCCTTCCTTGGTGCACTCCAATACTATGGAGCGATCCTTATCTGAGATCATCCAGTGGAGAGGGGTCACCGGCAGATTTTCCCGAAAATCCAAATGTGTCACATTTACAGAAGATAAAAGCTTCTTTGCCTCTTCTGTGGAGGCACATTGAGCTAAAATATACGGGATCACCTCAAAGGGAGCAATGTTGTGCTTCCCATTATCATAAGGACCATAATAGGTATTGCCGGGAAAGTTCAATCCCGCCATACTCAGCCCCTTCTCATTGGTGGCATCGAAATACAGAGGATACATGTCTACTACCGTAGCCATACCGATCATAGTAAAATGCTTTTCTAAATCCGGAACGTAGCGGAACAGCAAAGGGAATTTCCGTGGCATAACCACCACACCCTCTCCATAGCTCCCCTCTACATCTAAATTCCGTCCGAAATAATGCTCCCCCGCTTTATAACTGATGGCTGTACACATACGATCCCTCCCATTGGGAAGTAGTATTTTCTCTTTCGGCAAAAATATGTATTCTTTTTTGTAGGATCATATATGCCTCATTGGTACAACGATCATTTTTAACTTATTTATTTTTGTCCCTTACTTTTTATTGTGATATATGATATATTTTGATTAAAATTAGATAATTTGTAAAATTCTACAACAATATTGACTATAATATTCGTTTATTTCTACATTTTAATATTATTTAGTAACATTATATTACGAGTGATATACGGACTTGTTTGCCTGTTCTCCGAGAGCTCACGAGAGGAGGCAGTCAGTCCGTGTTGATACTCTATCCCTTTGCAAAATATTATCAGAAAGGAACAAGATCTATGAAAGCTATTGTAAAAAAGTCGCTACGCCTATGGATTCCCATCCTACTTGCCAGCCTTCTCCTTGCACTGTTCTCCGGTTCTGTTTTTGCAGAGAATGCTGATCCCGGCGACACCTGGTGGTCTCTGAATTTGGAAACAGGGATTCTGTCTGTTGAGGAAAATATTCCCGAAAGTTGTAACTGGCTGGGATATTATCCTCCTTGGTATGAGTGGAAGGATGCTATTACAGAGGTCCGAATTTCTGAAGGTGTGAGATCCTTGGGTGATTACGCCTTCGCTGAGTGTTACAAGCTTGTTAGGGTGATCCTGCCCGACTCCTTGGAGGAAATCGGGGAGCATGCTTTTGGGGATTGTGTATCGCTGAAGGAGTTGAGGATACCTAAGAAGGTATCTGTCTTGGGTCCCGCCTCTTTTGTGGGATCCGACAGTTTAGAACGGTTCCTTGTGGATCCGAGCAATCCTTATTATACGGCGGATGCCCGGGGCGTTCTCTATAAGAAGGATATGTCGGAGCTTGTTGTCTGTCCCAACGGTTTTGCAGGAGTTCTTACGGTTCCGGATGGTGTTACGACTCTCGGAGCATCTTGCTGCAGGTGGTGCGAGGAGCTCACAGGGGTGTCCCTTCCGGACAGTGTCACAAGGATCCGGTCCTATGCCTTCGAGGGCTGTAAAGCACTGACCCATATCAAGCTCCCCGAAAGTGTAACCATGGTAGAGGAAGCTGTATTTGAACTTTGCTCCTCCTTGAAAACCGCTGATTTAGCTAATACCGACATTGAGTCACCCCATGCAATTTTCTCGGGCTGTGAGAGCTTGGAAAAGGTGATCGTATCCGGGGACAATCCCTTCTTTGCCTGTGACAAACAGGGTGCTCTCTATGATAAGGCTATGAAACAGATCATCCAGTGCCCCCAGGGCTTTGAGGGACGATTCAACATTCCTCAGGGCATAGAGAGTATTGGGAATGGGGCATTTTCCGGATGTGGTAACCTTACAGAGGTGGTCATTCCCGGCAGCGTATCAGAGATCTGCGACTTTGCCTTCTATTACTGCCCTTCTCTGAAAAGAATTGTGATTCCCAACAGTGTAAAATCTATGGGAGTGTATATTTTCCAAGAATGCGAGAGCTTGGTCAGTGTTGTTTTTCCTGCAAGCATAGCAGTCATAGAGGACGACATTTTTTCCGGCTGTTACAGCCTGGAGAAGGTATACTTCAGAGGACCTGCACCGGAGATAGATGGATGGTATTTCGTTTCGCCTTCTGTTATCGTCTACTATGTAGAGGGACAGGAGGGATGGTCGGCACAAGCCTGGGAGGATTATACTACCAGGACCTGGTCGGGCTATGTTGCTACGGATGTTCATGAGGAGGACTACTACTATGAACCTGTACAGTGGGCTCTTGAAAAGGGGATCACCACCGGTGTAGGGAAGGATTTCTTCCGTCCCGAGAATGTCTGCACCCGTGGGCAGATCGTGACCTTCCTGTGGAGAGCCAAAGGCTGTCCCGAACCCACTACTACAAACAACCTCTTCACGGACATTTCTTCCGAAGCATATTATTATAAGGCTGTCCTGTGGGCAGCAGAGCAGGGCATTACCAGGGGAGTCAAGGCGGACCGCTTTGCTCCGGAGCAGGGCTGCAGTCGCGGCCAGGTAGTGACCTTCCTGTGGAGAGCCATGGGTCAGCAACAGGCAGAGGGCAGTGAGCTTCCTTTTACAGATGTGGAAGAAGCTGCATATTATTCCCAGGCAGTTCTCTGGGCTGTGGAGCAGGGGATCACCACGGGTAAGACCACAGACCGCTTTGCTCCCGAGGACCTGTGTACCCGAGGGCAGATCGTGACCTTCCTGTGGAGAGCCAAGGCCCTTGTCCCCAATGCTTACGCTCCCTATGCTGCCGTCCTTCGGGCCATAGAGGAGAAGGGCGATGCAGTGGATTGTCGAGGCCTGTTCTATGATCTGGATGGCAACGGTATAGAGGAATTGCTCCTGACCTACAAGAATTACGACAAATTTGGGGACCATTGCAGTGTCTATACCATAGAGGACGGAGAAGCAGTTCCTATGTTAGAGGAGCACATTTTTGCCTATGTCATTGACGGGAATCGAGGAAACATCGGTCTTGCAGAGCTGGACGGTCAGCTCCACTTCTATACATGCTTCGTTTCTTACGAGATGGGCCATAATGAAACCTACCAATACATAGATCGTTGGGGCGTAAAGTGGAAATTCTATCTCCCCTCTGAGGATGGACTGTCTCTTGGAACCGAAATGGATTTAGACTATATACAGGGCTCCACCGGAGAAGAATGGGTCTTTATCGAAGAGGAATGTGCCTTTACCATCAACGGGGAGGAGAAGCCCTTTGCCTCCTTCGAGACATGGAAGGAGGGCGTAACCATCCTGAAAGAATGGAACACCCATTCCGGCGGCTATCCCCTGCATGACCTCCTGAACACCTGCACCTCCTAATTGCAACATATGGAAAAAGGGTCTGTCACGGGATGGTGACAGACCCTTGAGGATTATGAAATTACTGCTCGGACTCTGCGAGCTCCTTGAGAGCGTCCTTGCGGCTGAAGTTTGCACGGCCCTTCTCGTCGAAGCCCATGAACTTGACCCAGGTCATATCGCCTACGTTGAGAACGTCTTCGACCTTCTCTACACGGCGGTTCTCCAGCTTGGAGATGTGGACCATGCCGTCGTGACCGGGAGCGATCTCTACAAATGCTCCGATGGGCAGGATGCGGACCACCTTGCCGTAGTACAGAGCACCGACCTCGGGAACGAAGCAGATGTCGTCGATCATCTTCTTGGCGGCGTAGCCTGCGGCGGAGCCAACAGCGGCGATAAAGACGTTGCCGTCGTCGTCGATGTCCACCTTGGCACCGGTGTCGGCACAGATCTTCTGAATGGTCTTGCCGCCGGAGCCGATGACCTCACGGATCTTCTCGACGGGGATCTTCATAGAGATCATCTTGGGAGCGAACTCGCTGACGTCGGGACGGGGCTCTGCGATACAGGGGAGCATGACCTGCTCCAGGATCTCCAGACGGGCAACACGGCAACGCTCCAGAGCGTCTGCAATGATCTCCATGGTCAGACCCTTGTTCTTCAGGTCCATCTGGATGGCGGTAACACCGACGGTAGTACCGGCAACCTTAAAGTCCATCTCCCCGTGGAAGTCCTCAACACCCTGGATATCGGTGAAGGTTCTCCACTCACCGGTCTCCTGATCGGAGATCAGACCGCAGGAAATACCTGCAACGGGACGCTTAATGGGAACAC
>JAZNYV010000101.1:0-33001 GCA_045594585.1 Faecousia sp.
AATGTAGGGGCGGCTATTAGCCGCCGGCAAGGTTTCGAGTTCGTAGGCATTTTCGTAAAATTGATAACATTTACCTTATGGATGGTGCACAGGCGGATGATATCCGCCCCTACAGCTACAGGTACGAAACTACTCGATAAATCAGAATTTGCAGAGGTAAATAAAAACAGGGACCGTTCTTATGATGTTTCGCATCATTTTGAGACGGTCCCTTTTTTCGGACTTGATTTGTCCATTTTTTTGGATTACCATTGTCTATATATATGAGAGCTCTTAAACCGTTCAAAGGAGGGATACTGTGTCCGATCACCGCTTCGATGCCATTGTAGAAGCTTATCAGAAACAGATGTATTTCGTTGCACAGAGCATCCTACATAATCACCATGATGCAGAGGATGCGGTGCAGACTGCCCTACTGCGGATCTCCCGTCAGACAGAACACCTGCCCCAAGACCGGCAGGCTCTCAGAGCCTATGTTCTGACGGCGGCAAAGCACGCCGCCCTTAATTTGCTACCCAAGCAATGCAGGGATGCAGACCTTGACAAGGTGATCGCTGTCAGCACCGAGGATCTGTTCGAGACCATTGTGGCCTCCCAGGAGTACGACAGGCTCCTTGCCGCCATCAAGAGTCTGCCCCCCACCTACCGCAGCGTGCTGATGCTCCGCTACGTCCAACAATTAGACACCAAGGAGATCGCCAAGCTGTTAGACCGCCCCCGCGGCACCGTTCAGAAGCAGATCACCCGTGCAAAGGCTCTGCTTGTACAAATTTATCATAAAGGAGAGTGAACCACATGACCACCTTTGAAAGAGCCCTGCTCCAAGCCGTCAATGAGGATTTTTCCCACGTTCCCCCCGAGGAGGAGCTGAATTGTCCCACGCTCCCCCCAAGAAAGCTCCCCAAGCCCAAGGCATTCCGCCTCTGCCTCATAGCCGCCGCAGTCTCCGTCCTCCTCATCGGAGGCGTCCTTGCCGCCTACTCCATCCGCTATCCCATCGGACAAGTAAAGGTAGAAACGGATATTTCCAAAATTCTTCCCTTTGAAGTAGATGAGGAGTACGCAAATAACAATCGCTATTATAATTTATCCTTCACCGAAGAGCTTATCTCCCCCAATGCACCGGACTTCATTGAGACCTTCTACCTTCCCACCTACGGTGTCGGTGCAGATACCTTAGACCTCCCAAGCTGCTGTATCACCAGCCCCGCATGGGGTGTATACCGCCCCTTTGCAAACTTGTATTTTGTTATCGCAGGTGACGGTGATGGTGTATTGGTCAGCTATGAGGATCTCATGCCTAATCCCTCTCAGGAGAATATTCACAAGATCCTGGAGGCTCCCGGCTGTGCAGCCTATGAATGGAACACAAAGGACGGCTCCAGACTGTCCTTTGAACAGTATCCTGCAAAAAGAGTGGACGACGGCTTGGGGATGAATTATATTCTACCCTCTGACAGCTCCGAACACCCTTCTTGGGAAACCATAGAGATCGACGAATACAGCGTTTTCACTTTTAATGTGGAATACGGTCAAAATACCCCCGACGAGGATCCGAAGGAGCAGATTACCCGTTTTTGGTATTGGACCAACGGTGAATATCTGTTCTGCTTAAGTGCTGCATGTTCTGCCGAAGAAATGACGGAGCTGTTCCGCAGTGTAAAGCCCGTAAGCACAGAATACCCCTACGAGGCCCAATCGGACAGAATTGCAGAAAACTTCACCCTCCCGACAGCTTCTGCAGACTGATCACACGGAATATGTCCCGGTAAATTTACAGCCTCCCTAAGGGCACAGCAGGACAGTGGGACGGTTCAAGACCCTGTCTTGTGAGCCGTCCCCTGTCTTAAAAATGTTGGTAAAACGGAAGAAATTATCAACTACGCACTGTATATATACAGCTTATTTCCACTGTCTGTCGCTTACGCGACTCGGCAAGCTGAGGTCAGCTTGCCCTACGGCATAGTGCGTATTTTGGCAGTTTGTGCCTTTTTAAACTACTCGACAAATCGGAATTTGAAGATGTTGTAAACAATGGCATTTTTAGGTTATCACCTTTAATAAGCAAGGTACAATATATGGATTTATCGTTCGTTGAAGTAGTATGTATTTCGTAAGGAAATCAACTCTTCATTGGACGACACCCCACAATATCTTCTGTTGTGCTTACTAAAGGTGATAACCTAAATCGGAATTTGATTGCCAACATGGGAAACTTGTCCACTGTCAACTGTGCACTCCGGTTGTCGCATACAAGAAAATGGGGTTGCCCTGAAATGTAAGGCAACCCCATGAGTGTTTCGATCAGCGTCTGTTATTGTAGTCGGATTCGATATCGTCCTTCCAATTCTCGGCCATTTTAGGGGCGGAGCGGTAGGTGCCGATGGCGCAGGAGAGGGTTTCGTAGATCACATTGGTGCCCTTAGTGTCGGCGTGATAGTTGGTGGCCCGTTCCGGGGCGATGCCGAAGCGCCCTGCTTCCTTAGCCGCATCAATATTGGCTCCCAAGAAGAGAAATTCCCAGCCGTACTTTTCCTTCTGTCGGGTGATCATGGCCTTTACCTTATCGTAGGTGTAGGTGCGGCTGGCATTCTCCATGCCGTCGGTGGTAATGACGAAGAGGGTCTTCTCGGGACGGTCCTCCTCACGGGCGTACTTGTGGACGTTGCCGATGTGATGAATGGCACCGCCCACTGCATCCAAGAGTGCGGTACATCCTCGGACGAAGTACTCCTTCTCCGTGAGGGCAGGAACCTTGTCAAGGGTGACTCTGTCGTGGATCACGTCTGTAGTGTTGTCGAAGAGGAGAGTGCTGACGTAGGCCTCTCCCGGCTCCTTCCGCTGCTTCTGGAGCATGGCATTGAAGCCCCCAATGGTGTCCTGCTCCAAACCTGCCATAGAGCCGCTGCGGTCCAGAATAAATACGATCTCGATCAAGTTCTTTCTCATGTGTGTATCCTCCTGTATGTTGATCTGTTTTTGCTTTGTGCCTATATCCTATCACATATGGGAGAATAAAGGGTCAACCCGCAGTTGACCTTTTTAATTTTGATCATACACCTAAGGTCATTTGGTCGAATTCAAAGAGGGTCATGTTGATCTGAAACATATCGTAATTCTTGCGGATGATGAAATACATAATGATCACGTCGAATTTGCTGCTACGGGTCAGAGCGTAGCCTGCCCGTCCGATGAGATCCTCTGTTTGCACCAGGTCAAGCTCCAAGGCAATAGCAAAGGCCAGGGCTGTTGCCTTGGTAGGCTTATAATTCAGGTTGTTGCGTATCTTGGAAAAGTGCTGCTTGCTCACGTTTGCCTTTTTGTAGACCTCCGAATCCTTTTTCCCTGATTGGTCAATGAGCTTAAGAAGCGTCTCCGTAAAGCCGGCATCCGTATTTGCAAGCAGATCATCCAAGGAGGGGAGGCTTGAGACCGCTGCCGTGGAGCAGGATGATACGGCCTTGGCACAGGGGATATCCTCCGCGGCATGCCGATCAGTCTCCGTGTTCTCCGGAATAACTGCGTCACAGGGAGGCAGAACTGTTTCCTCCCGGGATGAGGCTCTATGACGGCATAGATCATTCCGATCTCTCTCTACATAGCCTCTGCAGTTGCCGGGAACGGAGAACATTCCTCTATGACAGTATCTATGCTCATCTATGTAGTGGTCGTCAATATAGGCTTGTACATTATGGAACAGGCTCTGAGACAGGTGGAAGGATTCCTTGTCCCAAACTACCAGGTAGATCAGCATTTATGGCTTCATTGATAACGAGCCTTTCCGGGCTGTAGGTGAAGCTGACCTCAGCCATGGTGGGGTGGGATATGCTGAGAGAGCTCTCCGGCTGTGTAGCAAACCATAGGCTATGGGGAATCGGGGGAAAGGAAAACTTCTACTTTTCCGTCTCGAATATCCATAGACAGGCCGGTATGAGAATCTGTGAGTATCACACGCATGGGAGTCCCTGTGATCTTCCCATCACTGCATATAAGGGAATAACGGTCATCAATGGGGTATTCCATAATATAGAGACCTGAGCCAATGTCTGTAGCCTTATAGGGATGCAGATCCTCCCAAGTCAGCTCCCGACCCTTACGGGACAGCTCCACCACAGCTTGAAGGGTCAGAGTCTCTGTTTGAAAGGGGAGACTATCTGAAACAGAAGCACCGTAATACGCCTTTACCGCTCTGTAGACCTGTGCATACCAATCCATGGTAGTGGAGCTGTAGACAGGGAGTACGGAGGGGTCTGTTTCCAAGTAACGGATCATGGAACGGGCTGAGGTCAATTGAGCCTCCGTAACTGTAGTAATGTCCGGAACGGACTGTAATAAAAACTCTGTGAGCTCCCTGTCGTCCATCTCTGACAGGAGCTTACCCTCCCAGGTCAAATAGAAGGGATAGAGTTTGTTGTCCAGCCTGTAAGCAAAGACAGCCTTCCCGACACGCAGATCCCTGTACAGGAGGGGCTCGCAGTATGTTGCGGAATATGCTTCCCGGAGAGCACTAAGATAGGCAGAGAGCTCTTCTGAGAGCGTGGGGAGTGTGGAGATAAAATCGCTGATGTAGCCCGCATCACAAAGAGAGATGCGATCATTCACCATGGCAAAGTGGAGGGAAGTTCCGGGAAAGACATCACGGGAGTTGTGGCACTCCCCGGAGACAAAGTCATAGATGAAGGCAGTAGGACCGGGATTCAGATGTTCCCCTACTAAATAGGGAAATCCACTGCAGCAAAGCTCAACGGAACCGTCGTCGTTGAGATCCATAAAGAAGGCATTGAAGATATAATGGTTATAGAAAAGTGGTTTTTCCTCCCCGCCTTGGATCAATGCCAAATAGGTGTTTCTAAATCCCAAGCGAAGTTGGGGATGTCCAGGGACCGGTCGGGATAGAATGACTTCCTCAGCAGGAGCTTCGGATTCCAGGAGGTCGAACCAGCAAGTATCGGACAGGGCATCTGAGGATGCGTCCTTGGGAGGATCTGTTAGGAAGCAGAGGGACAACACCGCGGTAGCAACCAGTGCAAGAGCGAGGACCAGGAGGGTGGGTTTCTTATAGGCGAGAACAGCGGAAATACGGCCCTTTAAATTTCCTTCTCCAAAGGCAAGGGGACAGACAGAGAGCCGTCTCTTGGGAATACTGCAACGGAGGAGGGCTTGAGAATATGGCTTCTTCCCTTCCCGGCCGAGGGTACGGAGAACCTTTTCGTCACAGGCCCCCTCAATATCTCTGCATAGGAGGATGTAGGCCGGCCACAAGAGGGGATGGAACCAATAGACCGTTAGGAGAAGGTAGCCAAGGGGCTTCCACCAATGGTCCTTCCGCTTGATGTGCGCTTCCTCGTGGGCAAGAACATAGGGCAGATCCTCCTCATTTAAATCCGAGGGGATGTAGATCCGGGGACGAAACAGCCCCAGGAGGAAGGGAGAGGGGAGCCTGTCGCAGAGCCAAATATTTCCTCTGCAGACAATGGCTTCCCGTAGGGAATGACGAAGACGGAGATAGGAGAAGAGAGAATACCCTGTCATGAGGCCCATACCCAGGACCCAAATGATAGAGGCAACAGTAGCATATTCCCGTGCAGGGGTTGTACTTGTACTGCCTTGGGGAGTGAGGACCTCTGTGACAATGGGGTTGACCGCAGAGTTTAGAGCCGGGATACCGCTTTGGATAGTGGGATGGGGATCAAAGAGGATCTGTTGGGGGAAGGTGTTTGTAGAGGGGATCAAGCTCTGCTTGCTCTCAATGGAAACGGGGAGCAGTAGACGCAATGCTACCAAACCCCACAGGAGGACGAAGATCCACTTAGGGATCTTGGGAACCAGGAGCCTCAGGAGCAGAATACCGAGTACGAAATAGCCGGCGGTAATGCTCATGTTCAGCAGCTTGAGGAACAGGACATCCATAGCTAACCCTCCTCGTACTGATCAATCAAGGCACGGATCTGTGCGATCTCTTCCGGCTTTACGGTCCTGCGGGAGGTGAAGGCAGCCAGGAAGGCAGGCAGAGAGCCTCGGAAGGTCTCTTCTACGAAGCGTTCACTCTGTCGGGCATAGAATTCCTCTTTGGAAAGGAGGGCGGAGACAGTGCCTCTATCGTTCTGAAAGATGCCCTTATCACACAGACGCTTTAGGACGGTGTAGGTGGTGGACTTCTTCCATGAGAGTGCCGCCTCACAGAGCTTGACCAGCTCCGAGGAGGAAAGGGGGGCGTGCTCCCAAATAAGCTCTGCAAAGCGAGATTCCACGGCTCCTAACTGTAATTCGCTCATATAGATACCTTCTTTCTGGGAAAAATGGAGTCTACAAGCTGTAGATCAATTATAGTCTACAACATATAGACCAAAAAGTCAAGAGGAAATCAAAAATACATCTTGCAATTTTTTGAAATCGTTGGTATGCTAAACAAAAAGGAGGGAAGCACTATGGACATTCAACCGGGACGGTATCGGCATTTTAAGGGCAAGGAGTATGAGGTCCTGTATTTGGCACGGCATTCAGAGACCGAGGAATGGATGGTGGTCTACCGTGCTCTCTACGGAGATTACGGGATATGGGTACGGCCTGCGTCCATGTGGCTGGAGACGGTGGAACGCAATGGCAAGGTCATGCCCCGGTTCCAACGGATCTCGGAATAAAGAAAGAACCCGTAATACCGTTCCCATCATAGGAATAGGCATTACGGGCTTTTCTGCGGTTGTAGGCCTTGGGATTCTCCGGCTTGCGGGTCACGGGCTTTACAGCACCCCAGGAGCCGCGCTTGGCGGCGTTCAGCTTCTTCTGCTCCTTCTTGGAGAGCTTTTCGTAGGGAATGAGTTTTTCCATAGACGATCTCCTTTCAAATATGGATCCCTCACATAATTAGGATCTGTTTGATGGTGAATCATAGCAGATGAAGACCGGTTTGTCAAGTAAAAAATTTATGAACAGGAGTAGAGAGAAGGAAATGTTAAAGCGTTTAACACAAAATGAGTTTCCTAAGATCTATGAGATCATGGAGCAGAGCTTCCCAAAGGAGGAGTACCGCCCCTATGAGGGACAGCTTGCTCTTATGGAACGGGAATGCTACAGGATCTACGGGGAAGAGACCTCTACAGGGGCTCTGCGGGGCTTTATGGCTGTGTGGGAATTAGGGGAATACTGCTTCCTGGAGCACTTTGCGGTGTCCTTTGTGGAACGGAACGGAGGCTTAGGCACGGCTATGCTGCGGGAGCTGGGGGAGTTGTATTCTGTGCCCATCTGCCTGGAGGTGGAGCCGCCAAAGGATGAGCTGACCTGCCGCAGAGTGGGATTTTATCAAAGAAACGGCTTTTATCTCAATCCTTTTCCTTATGAACAGCCCTCCCTCGGCCCGGGACGGAGCCCTGTGCCCCTCCAACTTATGACTACGGGCAAGCCCCTGAGCCGGGAAGCCTTCCACTGCTTAATGGAAACCCTATATACCCACGTCTACGCCACGCCCCTATAAGGAGAAAATTCCGATTTATGGAGCGGTTGATTCTTTTGCATCGATATAAATCCCTTTGGGGATTTTCGATATAGATTTCGCTTCGATATGTGTGTTGCACTCCATATGCCCTGCGGGGCAAGAGAGGATTTATATCATATCGAAACCCGTGGGTTATATCGATTTCCGCAGGGAAATATCGAGCCGAAGGCATATCGACAAATGAGATGATCGGCTCGCTAAACCGGAATTTAAAGAATTATGGGGAGGAGAGGAAACTGTCCCTTTCCTACGAAAAATTTGCACGAATCAGCCATTTGGGGAAAAGCCGTAGACAATTCACGGAATCAGAGGTAAAATTATAGGGAAAGAAACCCATAACCTGGAGGTAGATACTGTGAAGTTTAAAAACGCAATGATCTTTACGGAGAAGGGCATCTTTGAACAGGGTGGCTTTGAAGTAGAGGAGGGGGAATTTGTCAACGTTCTTACTGCTGATGAGGACGGTGCTGTAGACTTAGAGGGAGCCTATGTGATCCCCGGTCTCATTGATGTACATACCCACGGCAATTCCAATGAGGACTTCTCCGACGGCAACTATGAGGGGCTGGTAAAGATGGCCAAGTACTACGGCAGCCGTGGCGTTACGTCCTTCGCGCCTGCATCTATGACCCTGCCCTATGAGACCCTCGGTAAGGCCTTTGCCACTGCCAGAGCCTTTGTGGATGCTGAGCTCCCGGGTGTTGCGGTGCTCCGCGGTATCCAGATGGAGGGACCCTTCTTCTCCGAGAAGAAAAAGGGCGCACAGAACGGAGAGTATCTGCGGACCCCGGATTTTGAAGCATTCAAGAAGCTCTATGACGACTGTGGCGGTCTCATTGCCATTGCCGACGTTGCTCCCGAGCTTCCCGGCAGTGAGGAGTTTATTGCCAAGGCTTCCAAGCTCTGTACCGTATCCATTGCCCACTCCGATGCAGGCTACGAAGAAGCCAAGGCAGGTATAGATGCCGGTGTGACCCATCTGACCCATATTTTTAATGCTATGTCTCCCATCCACCACCGCAAGCCCGGTGCCGTTGCCGCCGCCGCAGAGAATGAGAAGGTCAGCGTAGAGCTGATCTGTGACGGTCTCCACGTCCATCCTGCCGCTGTCCGTATGGTATTCCGTCTCTTCGGTGCAGACCGTGTGGTACTGATCTCCGACAGCCTTCGCTGCTGCGGTATGCCCAACGGGGAGTACGAGCTGGGAGGACAGGCAGTCTTTATGGAGGATGGCCTGGCACGGTTGGCTGACGGCACCATCGCAGGCTCCGCTATTGACCTCTTTGAGATCATGCACAGAGCGATCTCCTTCGGCATTCCCAAGGAACACGCTATCCTGGCTGCTACTCGGAACCCTGCCGGACAGATCGGCTGTCTGGACAAGGTGGGTACCATTGCCAACGGCAAGATCGCAGACTTTGTGATCTGTGACAGTGACTTGAACCGCAAGTCTGTATACATCGCAGGACAGAAGGTATAATTGCAGAAGAGCTGCTCCCGACGGGAGCAGCTCTTCTGTTATTTTAAAAAAGGGGCGCAGTGCGTCGATGGAAAAGAAAAGCAGGTAAAGGAGTGACAGCGGCAGAAAGGAAGGGAAAGTGAGGGGTAAAAGAGGGGGACGCACTGCGCCCAAGGAGTAGGCCCTTGATCTGCTCCGGCTCCTAACGGATCTCTCCTTCTGTAAGGTAAGACAGAGGACAGGAGCCGATGTGAAATGTAGAAAGGATTCTCTTTCTATGATTGTATTATAGCAGATAAAAGGGAAATATGCAAGAGTAAATTCTATGAAATACACAAAACTAAAAATTAAACAGCACAAATAACCGTCGAAATGCACAAAAACAATCGGAAATCACAAATGTCTTTTCGGGCAGGAGAAAAAGGGGGCAAAGACCGGGAAAGAAAGGGGTTTTCTATATATCATAGGAACAATTCTTATCATTCTAAGGAAAACGGACACACAATTAGGGAGAACCTGCCCCTCTGATAGCGGTCAAGGCAGCCTGTGTGTCCACATCGGCCAGCTCATTTTTGTGAATTTCCACAAGGAGCAGGCGGTCCTCGTTGGCTCTGATAATGTGGTTCCCGCCCTGATCCTCACGGAGAGACAGGAGGGCAGGGAAGAACTCCCGGGGGAAGAGATTGGGATTTCCGCGGATGCCGTTATGGGCGGCACCTACGATGGCATGGGGATGAGACTGCCAGAGTGCCACAAGCTTCTCTACAGACTGCTGTTGGAGCAGAGGCTGGTCCGATACCATATAGAGGATGCCGTCACAGTGGGAGAGGTGCTCTGTCCCCAGGCGGATGGTATAGCTGATGCCCCGATCCGGGTGCTCGTTAATCAAGGAATGGAAGCCGAATGCCTCGGCCATGAGAGCTACTTCCTCATACTGTGTGACTACAACGGTCTCAAGGCCCCGCGGAACAGCCTCCAGAGCGTGTCGGATCATTGGCTTCCCGTCCACGAGGGCCGCCAGCTTATTCTCTCCGAACCGCCGTGCGTTCCCTGCGGCCATGACTACACAGCCGATCTTTTGTTCTTCCATGGGTCATCATCTCCCTAATTAGGTATGCACCTCTGCCGAGCCATGAGCAGGGTGGAATATGGGTAAGACTCTCGGTAAAATGGGGATCTTAGTTATATTCGCCTGAAGGCGGGTGATACTGCAAACTGTGGTTTGCAGTGATATTTTGCTTAAAAGCAAAGTGATATTGTCCTGCGGACAGTTTAGGGAAACGATCAACGATCATTTGTTGATCGACAGGAGGGCCTGCTCTTTCTCCGTGAGGGGGAAGAGGAAGGCGCTGCCCTCACGCCATTGTGCCTCCCGGTAGATGTCCGGGCCGTTGAGCTCTGTGAAATCCCGGAAGATGCAGGGCGGCACATGGGCACGGAATACGGGAGCTGCTCCCGGGTACTGCTGCTTGAGAGCAAAGACGTGGGCGCGGCTGCGCCATTTGGGGACCAGGTCGTAAAAGGCACCCTCTGCCGTGATCACACGGATAAAGCGGTGGTCCGAGCAGAGATTCAAAGCATCGTATTGGATCCGTTCTTCCATGAAAGCTCCTCCTTTTGGGTATATACGGATATTGTAGCGAAAAAACAGCAGGCTGTCAACGGATTCGACAAAATATGCCAAAAGACGATAAAATATGCCAAAAGACGACAAAAATCAAGAAATGCTCCTTATCCTCGGAATTTTACAAAAGTTCTTGCATAAATGAAAAGAATCCTGTATAATAGTCTTGAGCGGCTATGCTCAATACTCATGACTCGGAGGGATCGTTATGGCGAAATTATATTTTAAATACGGCACCATGGGATCGTCCAAGACAGCACAGGCTCTGATCACCCGGTATAATTACAACGAGAAGGGGCTGGCCGTTTGGCTGATCAAGCCCTCGGCAGACACCCGTGACGGAGCAGTCATTCTCCGTAGCCGTGTAGGCTTAGAGGCTCCGGCAGAGGTTATTGCACCGGAGACCAGTGTTCTGGATCGGTTTACCTTCCAGGCCCATGTGGATGCCATTATCGTAGATGAATGTCAGTTCATGACTGCGGCACAGATCGATGAGCTTCGCTACATCGTGGATGTACATAATATTCCCGTGCTGTGCTTCGGCCTGCGTACAGACTTCCTCAGCACCCTGTTTGAAGGCTCCAGACGCCTCTTTGAGGTTGCGGATACCATTTCTGAGATCAAGGCCATCTGTGATTGCGGAGCAAAGGCTACTACCAACGCCCGTATTGATCCCGAGGGCTACATTGTCACAGAGGGTGACCAGCTCCTCCTGGGAGGCAATGACCGCTATCTTGCCATGTGTCACAAGTGCTGGATCCGGAATATCCGGGAGCATAAAAAAGTAAAATAAATTTTTCTGATATTTGAAAGGAGAAACCACTATGAATTGTCCTACCCCCCACATTAACGCAAAGCCCGGCGACTTCGGTCAGACCGTCCTCATGCCCGGCGATCCCCTCCGTGCTAAGTACATTGCAGAGAACTTCTTGGAGAACCCCGTTCTTGTGAACAATGTCCGTGGCGTTCAGGGCTATACCGGTTACTACAAGGGCGTTAAGATCAGCGTCATGGCCTCCGGTATGGGCATCCCCTCTATCGGCATCTACTCCTATGAGCTGTACAATGCCTACGGCGTACAGAACATCATCCGCATCGGCTCCGCAGGCTCCATTAACCACAATATCCATGTCCGTGATATCGTCATCGCACAGGGTGCCTGCACCGACTCCAACTTCATGCATCAGTACCACATTGACGGCACCTATGCTCCCATTGCCTCCTTCGAGATGCTCCGCACCGCTGTCGAGACCTGCGAGGAGCTGGGGGCTACCTACCACGTAGGCAACGTGCTGTCCACAGACAACTTCTACAACGACGACGAGGGCCTGCCCGAGGCTCTGCAGACCGTTCCCATGTGGCAGAGAATGGGCGTTATGGCCTGCGAGATGGAAGCATCCGGCCTCTATGCCACCGCAGCTCGCTGGGGCAAGAATGCTCTGTGCATCTGCACCATTTCCGACCATATGCTGACCCACGAGGAGCTACCTGCCGAGGAGCGTCAGACCTCCTTCCGTGAGATGATGACCGTCGCTCTCGAGACGGCTGTTAAGCTGGAGAAGTAAGCTATGAAACGTATTTTCTTATTTGTACTGGATTCCTGCGGCTGTGGTGCAATGCCCGATGCAGAGGCCTTCGGCGATGTTGGGGTCAATACCCTCAAGAGCTGTGCCACCTCTGCCAAGCTGCACATTCCCAACCTGATCTCCTACGGTCTGGGAAACATTGATTCTGTGGACTATCTGGGCACTGTAGAGGCTCCCAAGGGTGCCTATGCCCGTCTCCACGAGGCCTCTATGGGCAAGGACACCACCATCGGCCATTGGGAGATCGCCGGTATCGTGTCCGAGAACCCCCTGCCCACCTATCCCGAGGGCTTCCCCGAGGAGCTGCTGGTGCCCTTCTCCGAGGCTACCGGCCGCGGCATTCTTGCCAACGCTCCCTGGTCCGGCACTGCCGTACTGGATGCCTACGGACAGGAGCACCTGGACACCGGCAAGCTCATCGTCTACACCTCTGCAGACTCCGTATTCCAGGTTGCCGCTCATGAGGAGATGGTTCCTCCCGAGGAGCTCTACGAGATCTGCCGCACTGCCCGTAAGCTGCTGGTAGGCAAGCACGGCGTAGGCCGTGTTATTGCCCGTCCCTTCCTGGGCAACGCCAAGGACGGCTTCTACCGTACCACCAACCGCCACGACTTCTCCCTGGAGCCTCCCACACAGACCATGCTGGATGCCATCAAGGCAGCAGGCAAGGATATGCTGGCAGTGGGCAAGATCTACGATATCTTCGCAGGTCACGGCACCACGGAGCACGTATATACCAAGGGCAATACTGACGGCCTTGCCAAGACCATGGCTTATGCAGACCGTGACTTTAACGGCCTTTGCTTCGTGAACCTGGTAGACTTTGATATGCTCTACGGCCACCGCCGCAATATCGAGGGCTATGCCGAGGCTCTGACGGAGTTTGACGGCTGGTTTGCTGAGTTCATGGACAAGCTGGGAGAGGATGACCTGGTTATGATCACCGCCGACCACGGCTGTGACCCTGCCTACACCGCAACCACGGACCATACCCGTGAGTATGTGCCTCTGCTCATCGCAGGCAAGAAGGTCAAGCCCGTGAACCTGGGAACCCGTATGAGCTTCGCAGATATTGCGGCAACGGTAACCGAGCTCCTGGGCGTGGAATACGAGACTCCCGGCAAGAGCTTTGCCAAGGAGATCCTGGACTGAGAGGGTGAGACTATGACGCCTGTTGAATTGGTGAACCTTGCCATTGAGGCAAGAGAGCATTCCTACTGTACCTATTCCGGCTTTGCCGTAGGTGCTGCCCTGCTGACCAAGAGCGGCAAGCTCTATCAGGGCTGCAATATCGAGAACGTTTCCTTCACCCCTACCATCTGTGCAGAGCGGACCGCCTTCTTCAAGGCTGTCTACGACGGAGAGCGTGAATTTGAGGCCATTGCCATTGTAGGAGGACCTGCCGGCAAGCCCATTTCCTCCCCCTGTGCCCCCTGCGGTGTATGCCGTCAGGTCATGCGTGAGTTCTGCAAGGATGACTTCAGGATCTACTTGGGCAAGGGTGACGGAACCTATGTAGAGTCTACTTTGATCGAAATGCTACCTTTCAGCTTCTCCGGGGCCAATTTAGAAGGGTAAATTTAGTAAGATTTCACAAATTTAAAAAAAACACTTGATTTTTTGACAATTTTATGTCATACTGTATCAAGCGGATATCCGCAACAAATTTTTTGGAGGTTAAGAAAATGAAGAAACTCATCGCACTGCTTCTGGCTGTCGCAATGGTCGCTTGCCTGTTCGTAGGCTGCGGCAAGGACGACAATGCAGATCCCACCACCACCGCTGCTCCCGAGACCGCACTGAAGGTCGCTATGGTCACCGACTACGGCGATATCACCGACCAGTCCTTCAACCAGACCACTTACGAGGCTGGCAAGGCATGGTGTGAAGCCAATGGCGTTGAATTCAGCTACTTCAAGCCCACCAACGACTCCCTCGAAGCTCGTGTAGCTTCCATCGAGCTGGCTATCGAGCAGGGTTACAACACCCTCCTCCTCCCCGGCTACGCATTCGGCTCCGCTATTGCTGAGACCGCTGCTGCTAACCCCGACGTATACTACATCGCTCTGGACGTCAGCGCTGCTGACCTGGGCGAGGGCTACACCGTTCCCTCTAACGTTTACTGCGCTGTTTATCAGGAAGAGCTCTCCGGCTTCATGGCTGGCGTTGCTGCAGTTAAGCTGGGCTACACCGAGCTGGGCTTCCTGGGCGGCATTGCTGTTCCCGCTGTTATGCGTTTCGGCTACGGCTTCGTTCAGGGTGCTGACTACGCAGCAGGCCTGACCGGTGCTAAGGTCAACATCAAGTACTGCTACGGCAACCAGTTCTACGGCGATGCTGACATCACCGCTTACATGGATACCTGGTACAACGAGGGCACTCAGGTTGTCTTCGCTTGCGGCGGCGGCATCTACGCTTCCGCAGCTGAGGCTGCTGTTAAGGTCGGTGGCAAGGTCATCGGCGTTGACGTTGACCAGAAGGGTATCATCGACGGCACCTATGGCGAAGGCCTGACTGTTACCTCCGCTATGAAGGGTCTGGGCGCAACCGTTAAGGCTACCCTGACCGAGCTGAAGGCTGGCAACTGGAAGAACTTCGGCACCAAGGTTGAGACCCTGGGCCTGGTTTCCGGTACTGACCTCGAGGCTAACTACGTACAGCTGCCCACCACCACTCAGTTCGGCGAAGGCTTCACCGCTGAGGACTACGCAGCTCTGGTTGCTGATATGTTCAACGGCACCATCACTGTTTCCGGCTCTATCGACGCTGAGCCCACTGTTGCTAACGTCACTGTTGACTATCAGGGCAACATCAAGTAATTAACTTACTTACCCCCCGGGAGGCGGACTTGTCCGCCTCCCTTTTTTATGTAAAGGCTCCTAAACAAGTCGCATTAGCGACCTGTTTAGGAGCTTTTACATAAACACTGTCCGCAGGACAATTTCACTTGTGCCTTTCGGCATAAAAAGCGTCTCATACGAGTTTCTACGCCCTGACGGGCTATAAAAAGTAGCCATTGCGAATGTCTACTTTATAAAGAAACTCAGCATAAAGCATATATCTAAAATGATCATTTCGAGAATCACTGTCTTTTCATCTGACGGAAAAATACTACAATAGAAAGAATCACCAGTGCCATAGAATACCCCAGGACCCACCACAGGTGGGGGAAGATCCCTTCCAGGTCCCCTGCCAGGGCGGCACGCTCCATATCTACGGCGTGGACGAAGGGGAGGGCGTAGGCCACCTTGCGGAAGGTCCCACCCACCAGCTCCAGGTCGAACCAAATGCCGGACAGCCATGCAGACAGATTAGTGAGGAGGGCACCGCAGATCCCTCCTACCTGCTTGTCATTCAGCAGGACGCCGCATAGCAGGCCAATGGCAATATAGAGGAGAGAAACGGGGAGCAGCAGTACCAGGGCATAGAGGATGGACAGAGTAGGAGCCATGCCTAACAGCACGGCTGCCATATAGCAGATCACGCCCTGGAGAAGTGCCATCGGAACCAAGGGGAGGGCGTAGCCCAAAATAAAATCCCATGGAGTCATAGGTGTGGTATAGAGCCTGCGGAGGAAGGAGGTGCTCCTGTCCTTGGCGATCATAGATGCAGAGAACAGGGAGATAAATGCAAGGCCGAATACGGTAATACCGGGAGTCAGATGAGATAGCTCAAACATTTCTACCGGAATGTTTGCCTGTATGGCAGTGAGCAGCAGGAGAAGCACCAGGGGAAAGCCTAACCCGAAGAAAAGCGTGAGAGGGTCTCGCAGGAGCTCCTTGGTATTCCTGCCGGCGAATGCTTGCAGTCTCATTGTGACACCCCCTTAATGATACGGACAAAGGCTTCTTCAAACCGCTGTGCACCTGTGGCCTCCATGATCCCTGAGGGGGTGTCGCAGACAAGGAGCCTGCCATCCTTCAGGATCCCCACTCGGTCGGAGAGGGCTTCTGCCTCCTCCATATAATGAGTGGTGAGGATGATGGTGATATTCCCCTTTAAGGAGCGGATCAGCTCCCACAGCTCACTCCGTGCCAGGACATCCAGACCCAGGGTAGGCTCGTCTAAGAATAGGATCTCCGGGTCACTGATAAGGGCCATGGCTATGCTGAGTCTGCGCTGATAGCCCCCGGATAGCTTACCTGCCTTTTTCTTCATGACCGGGGTCAGACCCAGGGAGTCTGCAAGGCAGGCGATCTTTTCCTGCCACCTTGCCTTTGGGAGTTGATAGATCCCACACATGAGAGCTAAATTCTCGTACACGGATAAGCCCGGTGCTACAGCGGTTTCCTGCGGGGAGAGGGCAATTAGGGCTTTTACAGCGGCAGGCTCCTCTGTAATACTCTTGCCCTCAAGGTAGGCAGTGCCCCCTGTAGGCTCTGTGAGACAGCTTAACATCTTTACAGTGGTGGTCTTGCCGGCTCCGTTGACCCCCAGGAGGGCGAACAGCTCCCCTTTATGGATGGATAGGGTTAGGGAGTCCACTGCCACCAGGTCCTTGTAGGCCTTGGTCAAGGCCTCGATTCTGATCGCTTCCATATTATCCCTCCAAGCCGTATTGCTTCCGCAGACCCATGTAGGCGTCGGTCAGCATCCTGCTCACAAGCTCCTGCTCCAGATCCAAATAGTTGGTTGCGAACATGGCGGCAATGCCGTGAACGTATGCCCACATCTCCAGATGGAAGAGCGTTGCAGTCTCCTGCTCCATACCTGTGAGCTGTCGGACATTTCCAACCACCTGGTCAAAGTACCGAGCCTCCCGATCTGTGTCCTCCCCCTTGCGGTCACGCATGAACAGGAGCTTAAACAGCTCCCTTTCCTCCTTGGCAAAGCGGATGTATGCAATGCCCTGTGCCTTATAGGCAGGGAAGGAGCTCCTTGCTGTCTCCCTGTCCGAAAAGTCGCTGTACATGGCTTCTGCCCGGAGCTGTACTGCAAGCCGCAACTCCTCCATAGTGGGGAAGTTAGAAAACACAGGCTGTGTAGAGCAGCTTAATTCGGCGGCAACGGTCCGTGCATTGACTGCTGCAGCACCCTGCTGCCGTACGATCTCCACAGCAGCGTGAATGATGTCCTCTTTCGTAATTTTCACCTTTGGTGCCATAGACTACCTCCATAAATATCTATAGATATATATCTGTAGATATTTTAATATAAAAGAGCCAAAATGTCAAGTGGTGGATGGGAGAAGTCTGGATGAATTGTTTAGGTTATTCCGTTTACACCGAGCTTGTACTGTTTTGGGAGTTCCTACGATTCATAGAGTGTGTTTAAGATATATTCGCTTGAAGGCGAGTGATATTGCAAACAGGGGTTTGCAGTGATATTTTTGCTGTAAGGGCAAAAGTGATATTGTCCTGCGGACAGTTGAGTGTAAAAAACCTCCCCTGCGGAAGCAGGGGAGGGAATGGGATGATGGGATCAAGCAGTGGGCTGGTTGGCGTCCTCGATGATCTTGACGAACTTCTCGGGAACCAGGCTTGCACCGCCAATGAGGCCGCCGTCGATGTCGGGCTGAGCCAGGAGCTCGTAGGCGTTCTTCTCGTTCATGGAGCCACCGTAGAGGATGGTGGTTGCACGGGCGTTCTTGGAGCCGAAGAGCTTGCGGATGACGGTACGGATATGCTGACAGACCTCTTCAGCCTGCTCGGGGGTAGCGGTACGGCCGGTGCCGATGGCCCAGATGGGCTCGTAGGCGATAACGACCTTGCGGATCTTGTCCTCGCTGATGCCGTCCAGAGCCAGCTTGATCTGCATGGCGATCCACTCCTCGGTAATGCCCTTCTCACGCTGCTCCAGGGACTCACCGCAGCATACGATGGGGATCAGACCTGCATTGAGAGCGGCATGGGTCTTGGCGTTGACTTCTGCATCGGTCTCGCCCATCTCACGGCGCTCGGAGTGGCCGATGATGACATACTTGCAGCCTGCATCTACCAGCATTGCGGTAGAGATCTCACCGGTATAAGCACCGGAAGCGTTGGCATTGCAGTTCTCAGCACCGATGCCTACACGGCTCTCACGCATGACGCGGACAGCAGTAGGAATGCAAACAGCGGGAACGCACAGGGCGATATCACACCAGCGGCCCTTGGGAAGCATAGCTCTCAGCTTGGTCATAAACTCCTTGGTCTCGGAGGGAGTCTTGTTCATCTTCCAGTTGCCTGCGATAAGGGTCTTACGGTACTTTCTGTTCATGATATAATTGGTCTCCTTAATTGTGTATTGTTGTTTGACTTACTTGTTGAGGAGGCAAGCAATGCCGGGCAGCTCCAGACCTTCCAGGAACTCCAGGCTTGCACCGCCGCCGGTAGAAATATGGGTGATCTCCTGTGCAAAGCCCAACTGCTCGCAGGCTGCTGCACTGTCGCCGCCGCCGACGATGGTCACTGCATCGGTGTCTGCCAGAGCCTGTGCCACAGCGATGGTGCCCTTGGCCAGGGTGGGGTTCTCAAATACGCCCATGGGTCCGTTCCAAACAACGGTCTTGGCTTCCTTGACAGCAGCGGCAAAGAGCTTGCAGGTCTCGGGTCCGATGTCCAGGCCGATCATGTTCTCGGGCATGGCATCGCATGCACAGTAGCCTACCTTGATCTCAGCATCAATGGGGGAGGGGAAGCTCTCGCAGATAGCGGTGTCGATGGGCAGGAGGAGCTTAACGCCCTTGGCCTCGGCCTTGGCCATCATGTCGCGGCAGTAATCCAGCTTCTCAGCGTCCAGGAGGGACTTGCCGATGCCGTAGCCCTTGGCAGCCAGGAAGGTATATGCCATGCCGCCGCCGATGATGAGGGTGTCCACCTTTTCCAGCAGGTTGTTGATGACGTTGAGCTTGTCGGAGACCTTGGCACCGCCCAGGATCGCTACGAAGGGACGGGCGGGGTCAGCCAGAGCCTTGCCCATGATGGAAACTTCCTTCTCTACCAGGTAGCCACAGACTGCGGGGAGGTAGTCAGCTACGCCTGCAGTGGAGGAGTGGGCACGGTGAGCAGTGCCGAATGCATCATTGACGAAAATATCAGCCATGGAAGCCAGCTCCTTGGACAGCTCGGGATCGTTCTTGGTCTCACCCTTGATGTAGCGGACATTCTCGATGAGCATAACGTCGCCATCCTGCAGAGCAGCGGCCTTGGCCTTGGCATCCTCGCCGACTACGTCGGCAGCCATAATGACTTCCTTGCCCAGGAGCTCGCTGAGACGATCGGCAACGATCTTAAGGGACAGCTCCGGCTTCCACTCGCCCTTGGGCTTGCCCATATGGGAGCACAGGATGACACGGGCACCGTTCTTGACCAGGTACTCGATGGTGGGCAGAGCAGCAACGATACGCTTGTCACTGGTGATCTTGCCTTCCTTGGTAGGAACGTTGAAATCGCAGCGGCACAGGACCCGCTTGCCACGGACTTCGATCTCTTCGACGGACTTCTTGTTGTAATTCATATTGACCCTCCAATTTTAATAAAGGTTGGCAGTGGGGCAGTGGGACTCGCCCATCTTGCCATAGTCCTTCAAGTGTGGAAAATTCTGTTGGCGCAGGGCCTCGAAGACGGCGACGGCCACGCTGTTGCTCAGATTCAGACTCCGAGCCTCCTCACGCATGGGGATCCGCACGCAATCATCATGGTGCTGTGCCAAAAAACTCTCAGGCAGACCCTTGGTCTCCTTGCCGAAGAAGAGGTAGCAGTCGTCCTCATAATCCGCCTCCGTATAAGCTCTCGGAGCCTTGGTGGAAAACAATCGCATTTGCTGTACGCTGTTTGCTGTAAAGAAGGCCTCCAGGGACTTATAGGTCTTGACCTCCACCAGGTTCCAGTAATCCAGGCCTGCCCGCTTGACAGCGGAGGCAGAGATATCGAAGCCCAGGGGCTCGATGAGATGGAGTCTTGAACCGGTAGCGGCACAGGTACGGGCGATGTTCCCTGTATTCTGTGGGATCTCGGGCTCGACCAAAACAATATTTATCATAGAATAAACACGACCTCTGTAGGGCGTAGAGTAAGAAAAGAGCTTGCCCGTGATATTCTATGATATTTTGAGCCAAAATTCAACTGTTTTTCTTGAAATTTCAAAAATTTTTCAAAATTTTTCAAATTTTTAGCCAAACTCTAATTCAGTATTGCCTTTTTGCACATTTTTGAGTATACTAACAGCAGATAAAAGGAGGCAAATCTGTATGACTTTAAAAGAAAAGTGGAAGAAGTCCCTGGAGCTTTTCGGGATCTTCTTTAAGATCGGTGCCTTCACCTTTGGTGGAGGATATGCCATGATCCCTCTCATTGAGCACGAGACTGCTGAGAAGCGGAACCTCATCGACAAGCAGGAGATCTCGGACATCGTGGCCATTGCGGAATCTACCCCCGGTCCCATTGCCATTAACTCCGCCACCTTCGTGGGTTTCCGGAGCTGTGGAGTTTTGGGCTCGGCTATGGCAACTCTGGGAGTGGTGCTGCCCTCGCTGATCGTGATCCTGGCTGTTGCATTCTTCCTGCGTAAGGTCATTGACTATCCTGTTGTGCAGTATGCCTTCTTCGGCATCCGAGCCGGGGTCCTGGCCCTGATCGTTAAGGCTGTGGTAAATTTCTATAAGCGTGCAGACCACGGCGTTTTCGGTATTACGGTGATCATTGTGGCCTTCCTGTGGTCGGCAATCCTGGATTGGAGCGTGATCGCACTGATCGCTCTGTGTGCCCTTGCAGGTATGGTCTACTGCGGCATTGCAAGAAAGAAGGGGTGGATGGAATGATTTACTTAGAGCTGTTTCTCACCTTCTTTACCATCGGTCTGTTCACCTTCGGCGGCGGCTATGCCATGCTTCCTCTGATCCAGCAGAAGGTAGTGGAAAAGGGCTGGATGACCTTAGAGGAGATCGTGGATTTTGTGGCTGTTTCCGAGTCTACCCCCGGGCCCTTTGCCGTCAATATGTCCACCTACGTAGGCGCAGAAATGGGGGGCGTTTTAGGCTCCCTGTGTGCAACCCTTGGGGTGGTCCTTCCCTCCTTCATCATTATTATCATTGTTGCCAGATGCTATATCCGCTTTAAGAACAGCAAGCTGGTCTCCGGGGCAATGTTTGCCCTCCGTGCTACGGTGGTGGGATTGATGGCCGGTGCGGTCTTCGGTATGCTGCCTACGGTATTCCTCGGTGCAGGGGTCGCCTGGAGCAGCCTCCTGTCCCCGGAGTTCCTGTGCTCTGTTGCCATCTTCCTTCCCATGCTGGTGCTGGCACTGAAGAAGGTCAGCCCCATTATCCTGATCCTCTGCTCCGCGGGAGCCGGCATCCTCTGCGGATTCCTGTTCCTGTAGGATAGTTATTCTGTAAGGAGGGAGAGTATGAAGCTCCACCTTTCCCCTGCCAGACTGATCGCCGTGGGTTTCCTGGCTCTGATCCTGGTGGGAGCTCTGATCCTGATGCTGCCTATGGCGTCCAAGACAGAACCTGCCACCTTCTCACAGGCTCTGTTTACCGCAACCAGTGCCACCTGTGTTACAGGACTCGTTGTCCGGGATACCTTTACGAGCTGGTCAGGCTTCGGTCAGGCAGTCATTTTGCTACTGATCCAAATCGGCGGCTTGGGCCTCATGACTGTGATCACCCTGTTCTCCTTTGCACTGGGGAAGCGTCTGGGTCTGTATAACCGTATTGTGTTGATGCAATCCGCAGGCAATATGACCCTCAGCGGTGTTGCAGGCTTGGTTCGCAGGATCATTCCCTTTGCCTTTGTTATCGAGGGTGTGGGGGCTGTGCTGCTGTCTTTTCGGTTTGTTCCCCAATTCGGCTGGGGTAAGGGGCTGTGGTTTTCGGTATTCCATGCCGTATCTGCCTTCTGCAATGCTGGCTTTGACCTAACGGGAGGCAGAGAGCCCTTTTCTTCCATGACCTACTATGTGGGAGATCCCCTGGTGATCCTGACCCTCTCTGCCCTGATCATCATTGGGGGACTGGGCTTCTTGGTGTGGAGAGACATTGCCAACTGCGGCTTCCGATTCTCCAAATACCAGCTCCACACCAAATTGGTCCTGTCTGCAACGGGAGTCCTTCTGATAGGGGGATGGATCCTGTTCCTGCTCTTTGAATGGAACGCCGCAATGGTGGATCTGCCTGTGCCGCACAAGCTTCTTGCGGCCTTCTTCCAATCGGTCAGCCCCAGGACCGCAGGCTTCAATTCCATCGACTTGACCAAGCTGTCGGAATCGGGGAATCTTCTGACCAATGTGCTTATGCTCATCGGCGGCTCTCCCGGCTCTACTGCCGGTGGCATGAAGACCACTACGGTTGCGGTACTGCTCCTGTGCACCTGGACCTCTGCCCGGGGACGCAGGCGAGACAATATTTTCCGCTACAGCTTGGAACGGGATATGCTGCGACAAGCATCCGCTATTGTTATGATCTATTTGACTATGGCAATTACTGCTGTTCTGATCCTGTGTGCCATTGAGCCCGTTACGGTGAAGGAGGCGATGTTCGAGGTAAACTCTGCCATTGCAACTGTTGGCTCTACCCTGGGGATCACGTCCTGCTTGGGGCTCGGCGGTCGATTCTTGCTGATCCTGCTGATGTTTGTGGGGCGGCTGGGAGGCTTGACCTTCACATTGATCTTCGCACAGCAACGACCGGAGCCTCCTATTGACAGGCCTGCGGGGAAATTGCTCATCGGTTAATATTATCGGGAGGAAGAAACTATGAAATCTATTTTGATTATAGGCATGGGCAGAATGGGCGTACACCTTGCCCGAAAGATGCAGACACTGGGTAACGATATTATGATCGTGGATTCCCGTCGTGAGATCATCGACGCCATCAGCGAGGAGTTTACCAATGCCAGCATCTGCGATTGCACCAATGAGACGGTGATCCGTGCCCTGGGCGTGTATAACTTTGACATTTGCTTCGTTACCATCGGAGAGGATTTCCAGGCATCCCTGGTCATTACCAGTCTCTTAAAGAAGCACGGTGCCAAGAAAATTGTAGCCAAGGCAAATCAAGACATCCAGGCTGACCTTCTCCGTACCATCGGTGCTGACGAGATCGTTAATGCAGAGGAGGAATTGGCAGAGTACTTGGCTGTCCGCTATAATTCCGACAATATTTTTGACTATGTGCCCTTAACGGACGAGTATTCCATGTTTGAACTGCCCGTTCCTACGGAATGGATCGGCAAAACGCCGATAGAATTGGATGTTCGTAAAAAATATCAGATCAATATCATTGCAGTGAAGAATGGGAATACCGTGAATCCTAACTTAGGACCCGGCTATCATTTCCGGGAGGGGGATCACATTCTGATCATCGGCAGATTTGATGAAACATTCCGTTTTACGGGGAAATAGACCGGATTTAGCAACAGATAAGCCTTGCATTTTTTCGGTACTCATGGTATAATTTTTGAAAATTCGTGATTTTTCAAGGGAGATACTATGAAGAAAATTAGAGGAATGGTAGACCGCACCCTTGCACTCTACGTTGTTGTAGGTGTAGCCAATTTCATATTCTGCACCGCACTGATGTTCTTCCTGTTTAACGCATGGGGCGTCAGTGAGCACGTAGCTCCCCTGGTCAACTACGGCTTAGGCAGTGTGATCTCCTTCCTGGGATCGAAGTATCTGATCTTCCCCGGAGTGAAGTCCGGAGTACAGCAGTATTTCCGTTTTGTCTTCGAGATCCTGATCTGTTACGGCATTTCCTACTACCTCCTTGCACCGGTTGCAGCCGGATTCCTGCTGAGGAATGATACCATATATCAGTGGTTCACCTTCGGCGGCGGTGCCAAGGTCACAGCCAACTGCGAGATGGCGGTGTGCTCCCTGATCTACGCATTGCTTAATTACTTCGGCCAAAGATATTTCGTCTTCACAGACCGCTTTGAGTACCATATGGAACAATATAATAAAAAATGACATTCTTCTCTTACGAAGAATGTCATTTTCCTACCACGCCTACAGCCACAAATGATCGTATAGCTTCGCAGTTGAAAGTGGACAGTAGATAGTGTCGGTCCCTTCGGGATGGATTTAAAAATCAGAGGAATTTGACCGACAGGTAACTTTCCGCTTGATAGAAACGATCATTTATAGAACTATGAAGAAAGGGGACCTACTGTTATGGGTAAATTTTCCGGAATGCTGTTTACCAGCGATTTTGATCATACGATCTCTGACCACGATGGCAATGTGCCGGAGGGGAATATTGAGGCGATTCGCTATTTTATTGCAGAGGGTGGGAAATTCTGTCTGAATACGGGCAGGAGCATTCCTGCTGCAAGGCCACAGGCTCACAGGATCCCCTGCAATGCGCCCTGCTTGTTGTACAATGGAGGGGCCTGCTACGATTACAGGGAGAATAAGCTGATTTTTGCTCATGCTCTGCCTCTTGAGGCACAGGCTCTTCTGCCTGCCCTGGCAGATCCCAAGGTGGGCATTGAGATCCAGGGAGTAGAGGCTCATTACAGCTCTGCGGTGATCCCTTCCCGTGAGCCTATGCTCCGTGCTGCCGGTATGGAGACCGTCATTACGGATGCCCCCCCACAGCCCTGGATGAAGATCGTCCTGTGCGGCACCTCCGGCACCATTCTGGAGAGCTATTCCCAAGCGGATCCCCGGGAGCTTGCCTTCTTCCGCAGCTTAGAGCAGCGGGTGCGGGAGCTCTGCGGAGACAGCTATTACGTGACCTGCTCCATGCCACGGGTCATTGAGATCGGCAATCCCCAATGCACCAAGGCTACGGGAGCCGCGGAGCTGTGCAGGACCCTGGGCTGTCATACTCTGATCTGTGCAGGGGATGCTCCCAACGATAAGCCTATGCTCTTAGCCGCTGATTACGCCTTCTGCCCCACGGATTGCAATCCCGACATTCTGCAGCTCCCGGGGGTGATCCCTACGGTCCCAAGTAAAGAGGGGACCATTGCCGCCGCTGTCGCTTGGCTGGAAGAAAAACTTGGACACTGAGAAAAGTTTTCCCCGTTCCTGCCTTGCACTTTTGGGGATCTTGTGATATAATGTTGTAAATTCTGTCAAAAATGGAGATAATCATTATGGGCAATTCAAAATTTCGGTTTTGGCTCGTCCTCACGGCACTGTGGGTAGCGGTGATCTACATCCTGTCTGCCATGTCCGGCGAGGTCAGCAGTGCACAGAGCAAGAGCGTTTGGGAGGTCCTGCACACCATTTGGGAGGATCTGTCTCACGAGAACCTGCGTAAGATCGCTCACGGTGTGGAGTACCTTATCCTGGGTGCCTTTGCTGTGAGTATGTTCTTCAACACCAAGAGCTTCAAGGTTGCCAAGCCTATGCTCTTCTCCCTCCTGGTTGCACTGGGTGACGAGACCCTGCAGCTCTACGTAGACGGCCGTGCCAGTGAGGTCATGGACGTTTGGATGGACTTTGGCGGCGCCGTGATCGGCATCATGATTTTCTGGGGGATCCATGCCCTGCGGAAAGGAAAATAAGACAATCTACCACGAAAGAAGGCGTATGCATCATGTGTGATTCCTGCAAGAAATTCTACATCACAACTCCCATTTACTACCCCTCCGACAAGCTCCACATCGGTCACACCTACTGCACCGTAGCAACAGACGCTATGGCTCGGTACAAGAGACTCCGCGGCTATGATGTGCTGTTCCTTACCGGAACCGACGAGCACGGTCAGAAGATCGAGACCCGTGCCAAGGAGGCAGGTATTACCCCTCAGCAGTTCGTAGACAATATCGTTACCGGTGACAAGGGCGTTCTGGATCTGTGGAAGCTGATGAATATCAGCCACGACCGCTTCATCCGTACCACCGACGACTATCACGTTGCCGCTATTCAGAAGATCTTCAAGAAGATGTACGAAAAGGGCGACATCTACAAGGGCAAGTACCAGGGTATGTACTGCACTCCCTGTGAGTCCTTCTGGACCGAGAGCCAGCTCAAGGATGGCAAGTGCCCCGATTGCGGCAGAGACTGCCAGCCTGCAGAGGAGGAGGCATACTTCTTCCGTCTGTCCAAGTATGCACAGCCCGTCCGTGACCTGCTGACCAATACGGACTTCCTGGAGCCCCGTAGCCGTGTCAATGAGATGGTCAACAATTTCATTGATGCAGGTCTGGAGGATCTCTGCGTTTCCCGTACCAGCTTCACCTGGGGCGTGCCCGTGGACTTCGATCCCGGTCATGTGGTCTACGTTTGGGTAGACGCCCTGTTTAACTACACTACCGCCCTGGGCTTCCTCAACGACAAGTACGACGATTATGCCAAGTACTGGCCTGCAGACGTCCACTTCGTGGGCAAGGAGATCGTCCGTTTCCATTCCATTATTTGGCCCGCTATGCTCATGAGCATGGAGATGCCCCTGCCTAAGAAGGTCTACGGCCATGGCTGGCTCCTCCTGGACGGCGGTAAGATGTCCAAGTCCAAGGGCAACGTAGTGGATCCTCAGGTTTTGGCCGCCCGTTACGGTGTGGATGCCCTGCGGTTCTTCCTGCTGCGGTCCTTCCCCTTCGGTTCCGACGGCAACTTCTCCAATGAACTGCTGATCTCCTGCATTAACACGGACCTTGCCAACGACATCGGCAACCTGGTGTCCCGTACCGTTGCCATGGTACAGAAGTACTTCGGCGGTACCCTCCCTGCAGAGCAGCTGGCAGACACCGAAAAGGATGACGAGCTGGTCAACATGGCAGGCTCCCTGTGGCAGAGATACGAGAAGCAGATGGAGGCCTACGCCTTCCAGAATGGTCTGGCCGAGATCTTTGCCGTGATCTCCCGTGCCAACAAGTATATTGACGAGAATGCTCCCTGGGTCCTTGCCAAGGATGAGGCCAACAAGCCCCGTCTTGCCAGGGTCATGTACAACCTCCTGGAGACCATCCGCATCTGTGCAGGTCTGCTGCAGCCCTTCATGCCTGCTACTGCTGAGGAGATCCTCCGCCGCATCGGTGCAGAGAACGGCGCATGGGAGTCCCTGTGCATTTACGGCGGCCTCAAGGCCGATACCACCGTGACTGCCGGCCCCGCCCTCTTCCCCCGTATTGATGCCGCCAAGGAGCTGGAAGAGCTGGAAGCTCTCAACGCTAAGCCCGCTGAGCCGGAAGCTCCCGCCGAGGATCCCCTCCCCGAGCCCCTGCCTCCCATTACCTTCGACGATTTCTGCAAGGTAGAGATGACCGTTGTTAAGGTCCTGGAGTGCGAGAACGTCAAGAAGTCTGACAAGCTCTTAAAGTTCACTCTTAACGACGGCACCGACACCCCCCGTCAGATCCTCTCCGGCATTGCCAAGTACTACAAGCCCGAGGAGCTCATCGGCAAGACCCTGGTCGCTGTGACCAACCTGCCTCCCCGTAAGATGATGGGCAGAGAGTCCTGCGGCATGATCCTGTCTGCAGAGCGTGGAGACAAGCTTCAGGTAGTCATGTTGGACGATTCTGTCCCTGCCGGTGCAAGACTGGTATAATTCCTGCAATAACAGTTCTGTCCTTTGCCTTGCGCAAAGGACAGAATTTTTTTCACCATGATGATTGGTTTGCGTACCTGCACAGTCGTGTCTCTCACCCTGTGGGGAGAGGCTTCCGCAAATTAGTTTTGGTTACTTTAGGCGAGTGATATTGCAAACGGTGGTTTGCAGTGATGTTTTTGCCATAGGGGCAGAAGTGATATTGTCCCTGGGACAGTTTAGGGAAACGAGGATTTACTGTAGTTGAAAACTGCCGGGATCTATGGTATACTGGAGGAAAGAAAATAACTAAGGGGGCCGTTATGAAGAGATATTTACCGTCCTGTCTGTCCTTGGGGGCAGACGGCTTACTGCCTGCAACGGGGCTTAGACCTATGGGGAGTGCACCCTTCGTGCTCCTGCCGGGAGATCCGGGGCGGAGTAAGGTCCTGTCTGCCTATTTCCGAGACAGTGCCTTTACTGCCCACCGCGGGACCTTTGCAACCTATTCCGGCCATACGGAGAAGGGGACGCCTATCGGAGTTACCAGCAGCGGCATGGGGGCTGCCTGTGTTGCTGCCGCCTTGGAGGAGCTTGCAGACGCAGGGGCCAAGGCTGTTGTCCGCGTAGGCACCTGCGGAGCTCTGCAGCCGGAGCTGATGCCGGGACAGATCGTCATTGCATCCGGCTGTGTTCGAGGTGAGGGGGCAAGCTATGAGCTGGTACCCCCGGAGTATCCTGCTGTGGCAGATCCCATCCTGGTCCATGCCTTAACGGAGGCTGCCAAAGAGCTGGGTGAGCCTGTCAAGATAGGCCTGTACCGCAGCCATGATGCCTTCTATATGGAATCCAAGGCCGCCCATCCCGGACTCCGTGAGAGAATGGAGCAGTGGATCCAAAGCGGCGTACAGGTAGTGGAGAACGAAAGCGGGACCCTCTTCCCCTACGGATATCTTTTGGGACTCCGTACAGGCTGTATCTGTGTGGTGTTTTCCAATATGTTCCTGACACAGGCAGAGCAGGGGGAGAATCCCTACGGAGATCCTACGGATCCCCAATTCATGGCAGGACGGATCGAAAGAGCGGCTCGGATCGCTATGAGAGCCGCAGAGCTGATGGAGGGAATGCTATGAACTATCAGAGTGTTAAGCTGACCCGGAGGGATGGTTCTATGTACCATTTGGGGGTAAGGCAGGAACAGGTCGCCAAGAAGGTGATCCTGGTTCCCGATCCCCAACAGGTGCCTCTTTATGCGGACTTTTTGGAGAATGGGCAGAAAATGGGAGAGCATCGGGAATATGTGACCTATACAGGGACCTACGGAGGACAGACTCTCACAGTCATGAGCTGCGGCTTCGGCTGTATGCCTATGGCCATTGCTGTAGAGGAGCTGAACCATTTGGGAGTAGAGGAGATCATAAAGATCGACTTCTGCCCTGCTATTGGGGAGGAGTTGAAGCTCGGCACCCTCTGTGCCGCCTCAGGGGCTGTACGGGGCGAGTTTGCCAGTCGGGAGTACATCCATGTATCCTATCCCGCTGTGCCTCATATGGAGCTTATGGGCCGCCTCATTGCACATGGTGTACGCCGCACAGCCCTGTTCCGCAGTCACGATCTGGTATCTCTGGAAACACCTGCCACAGAAGCCGGGCGGAGCAAGCTGGCTATGTGGGCAGAGCTGGGTGTGGAGGTCATAGACAGAGAGACCAGTGCCATGCTGGTCATTGCTTCCATCCTGGGAGTCAAGGCCGCCTCCCTTGCTATGATCTCCAAAAACTATACCACAGGGGAGCAGGGGGAAAGGGACCCTAAAGCCCTCTTTGAAGCTGCCGCCAAGGCTCTCGTATGAGAAAGGAGCTGCTATGGAGAATACATTCGTATTAAAGAATATTCTGCTGCCGGATTTTGAGACCCTCACCACAAGCTCTGCAGATGTATATGTGGAAAAGGGTGTGTTTGCAGAGATCGCTCCCGAGATCACTCGGTCTTGCAGGGTGATTGATGGAGAGGGAATGCTCCTGCTCCCCGGTATGGCAGACATCCATACCCATATGGTCCAGAGTCTGACCAAGGGTCCCCTGGATGATCTGAATATTACGGATTGGCTGGGGAAGATGCTGAAGGCCCAGTGGTCCCTTGATGAAGAGGAATGGTACTACGGCGTTCTCTTAGGTTGCTTGCAGAGTCTCCGTAACGGTGTGACCGCTGTGAACGAGATGACCTACTTCCCCCATATCGAGGCTGTGGTACAGGCTTATAGGGATGCAGGGATCCGTGCTACCTTCGGCATCGGAGCCACGGATATTGCAGAGAACGAGCAGATCAAGGTTACAAGCATCGACGAATGCCTCCGACAGGCGGAGTACCTCTATGACCGCTGGCACGGCAAGGGGCTCCTTCGTACCGCCGCTGTGCCCCAGGGCAGACCTGCCTGCACAGGGGAGCTGATGATGGCTCTGAAGGACTTTGCCCGTGAACGGGGATTGGTCTATCATACTCACCTGGCAGAGGGCAAACGGGAGACGGACAGGATTCGTTCATGGACCGGCAGGGGAGAGGCAGAGGAGCTGGCATATTTGGGCGTCTTAGATAAGAATACCATCCTTGCCCACTCCATATGGCTTTCTGATGAAGAAATTCTGCTCCTGGCAGATACTCGTGCTGTGGTTGCCCACTGCCCCTCTACCAATATGAAGCTTGCAGACGGTGCTCCCCGTATTGCCCAAATGCGGAAAGCAGGAGTCCGCGTAGGCTTCGGCTGTGACGGTGAGGCCTCCAGTGCCAATCGTGACCTCCTTAGGGAAGCCCGTCACGGCAGTTATTTGCAGAAGGTCCTGACCCTGGATGCCACAGCACTCCCGGCACAGGATTGCTACCGTATGCTGACTTGGGAGGCTATGGAAGCCCTCGGCTATGGGAACTTGGGTAAAATCCGGGTGGGCTATACCGCCGACTTCTCCCTGGTCAAGACCGGTGCCCTGTCTACCACCAACCGCAACAGGATCCTCACCAATCTCCTCTATGCAGGAAACGGAGAGCAGATCCAAAGCGTCTATATTGCAGGAGAGCCTGTTTTGGAAAACGGCATCTTCCTCCATCATGATTTAGGAAGGATTTTGGAACAATGCGAGAGGATCCTCAGCAAGATCGAAGAACGGATATAAAATACGAGGATGAGCACCTGCTGGTCTGTGTGAAACCCCGCGGTATTCTGTCCTGCAGGGATGCAAGCGGCAAGGAGAGCATGGAGGACCTTTTGGCTCCCCGACAGGTATATCCCGTCCACCGCTTGGATCGGGAGGTCACGGGGCTCATGGTCTTTGCCAAGGATCCTGCCACAGCGGCCTTCCTGTCTCAGCCGGAACGGCTCCGGAAGGAATACCGTGCCACCTGCGAGGGCTGTCCTAAGGAGGAAGAGGGGGATTTAGAGGACCTCCTCTTCCACGACCGCAACAGGAACAAGACCTACGTGGTCAAACGGGAGCGGAAAGGGGTCAAGGCCGCCAAGCTCTATTACCGCATCCTGGAGCGGAGACAGGGAGAGACCACCCTCCATATCCGCCTCTATACCGGAAGGACCCACCAGATCCGTGTCCAGTTCGCCTCCCGTGGTATGCCCCTAAAGGGGGATAAGAAATACGGCTCCCAAACCACCTGCCCCATTGCCTTAGAGGCCTACCGCCTGGAGCTTACCCATCCCGGAGGACATAGGCTTGCTTTTTCCATAGACGACCATTGAACTGTCCGCAGGACAATATCACTTTTGCTCCTGCAGCAAAAATATCACTGCAAACCACCGTTTGCAATATCACTTGCCTTCAGGCGAATATAACAAAAACCGATTTGCCGAATTATCTTCCCTTATTCCACTGGGTGCGTACAAATTTGGGGCATCACTTTCGGCTTGTAATTTCCTTTGCGTTCGTGTATAATAGATATACTTTCCCATTTGGAGGTAGTTTCATGGCATTGAAGAACAGACCGGAGGCCTATTTGGTTCCCGGCAAGCATATTCATTTGATCGGCATCGGCGGAGTTTCTATGCGGCCCCTGGGGCTGGTGCTCCGTGGTATGGGCATGGAGGTCACAGGCTCGGATATGAATTCCTCTGTTTCCACAGATGAGCTCATATCCAAGGGCATTACAGTCCATATCGGTCACAGAGAGGAGAATATCCGAGGGGCGGATTGTATCGTCCGTACTGCTGCCGCCCGGAATGACAACCCGGAGATCGCCGCCGCAAGAGCACAGGGGATCCCTGTCTTTGAACGGGCACAGGCCTGGGGCGTAATTATGCGAGAGTATAAGAACGCCATCTGCATTGCAGGCACCCACGGCAAGACCACTACCACGGCTATGACCACTCATATCTTTATGGAGGCACAGACGGATCCGACGGTTATGATCGGCGGCTCCCTCCCTCTTTTAAACGCAGGGCACCGTGTAGGGCAGGGGGATACCATTATTATGGAGAGCTGTGAGTATTGCAACTCCTTCCTGAACTTCTACCCCACTGTGGCGGTCATCAATAATGTAGAGGCTGACCATTTGGATTTCTTCAAGGATCTTGCCGATGTGGAGAAGTCCTTCCGCCGCTTTGCCTGTCTGGTACCTCAGACCGGCTATGTGATCGCCAACGGGGATGATCCCAATACCGTGGACACCCTCAGGGATCTGCAATACCTCTCCTTCGGTTTAGAGAAGGAACGGGATTTCTATGCAGACAATATTTCTGCGGACTACAGCTCCTTTGATATCATTGCCAAGGGCAAGCTGTACTGCCACGTGGACCTGGCGGTAAACGGCAGACATAATGTCTATAACGCTTTGGCCGCCGCAGCCTCTGCCTATGTTATGGGCATTGAGGGCAAGCACGTTGCCGCAGGCCTTGCCACCTTCACCGGTGCAGGACGGCGGATGGAGTACAAGGGCAGCTACAAGGGTGCAGATATCTATGACGACTATGCCCACCATCCCAGTGAACTGCGGAATCTCATTGCCTCCGTCAAGCTCCGTGGATATAAGCGGATCCTTCTTGCTTTCCAGCCCCACACCTACTCCCGCACCAAGGCTCTCTTCGAGGACTTTGTACAGGAGCTGAAAACCGTAGATCAGGTGGTCCTGGCAGAGATCTATGCCGCCCGTGAGCAGAATGTTTACGGTATTTCTTCGGCAGACCTGGCAAGAGAGATCCCCGGCTCCGTAGCCTTCGATACCCTGCCCCAGGTCACGGCATACCTCAAGGAGAATGCCCAAGAGGGCGACTTGATCCTGACCGTAGGCGCAGGAGATATCTTTAAAGCAGGAGAAGCTCTGCTGAAAGTATAAAAATTCGGATCTGCCGATTTTGGCAGATCCGATTTTCGATACTTATACTTATTTCTAATAAAACGGATTAACCGTTTTATTATGCCGCTGGTAAGCGGCATGGCGG
>JAZNYV010000102.1:0-28599 GCA_045594585.1 Faecousia sp.
TACCAAGTTTCTTTAAAAAATAGACATTGGAAATGGCTATTTTTTATAGCCCGTAAGGGCGTAGAAACTTGTATGAGACGTCTTTTGTGTCACTTGTGGCACAAAAGCTTCAATGAAAAGTGTCTACTTTTCATTGAAAAATAGTATTATACACCTATGGGATCGCTACTCTTTTTATTTTCTCGATACGCAAAAAGAAAGTCCATGCCGTAATCGGAAAATAATAATTCTCCGATTACGACATGGACTTTTTCTTTATATTACTATATAATGTCTGCTGAATAAGCTGCTACTGCGACTTATCCCCACGGCTATGCTGTGGGGACCCGTAAAAACGGCTGTTTCAAGCCGTTTTTACAGGTTTGCAGACATTATACACTGTGTTTTTTCCAACGAGTATCTTGATACTCGTTGGAAAGGTGCAAGGGTATGCGGTAAAACCGCAAAAATCCTTGCACTTGAACAATGCAATATAGTCCTGAAAGCCTTGGCTTGCAAGGACGATTGCATTGCTAAGGATCAACGGCATCAAATAACGCCCTGTACTGCAAATCAGAGGGATCCGTCCCCTTATGCATTGCAACGGGAACGGTCCTCCCCTCTGCCTGTTGTGCGGCTTTGATCCGTCCTGTACGGAGGAGGCGGGGGATGTCCTCCCGTCCCCTTCGCGGAGGGCGGTGTATACAACGGTGTACCCCGATCTTAGGAACCGTGCAGGGCCGTGGCAACAGCTGCTCCCCGGTTATTCGACAGGCAGGAGGGTGCCGTATCGGTCGAAGTACATGGGGGTAATATGGAAGCCGGAGAATTTGGCGATCTCGTCCAGCTTGGCCTTTTCGGGGAAGGAGCCGATGAGGGTGAAGGAGATCCCCTTCCGTCCGGCTCTGCCGGTCCTGCCGATACGGTGGATGTAATATTCATTCTCGTCGGGGACGTCGAAGTTGATCACACCGTCTACGTCGTCTACGTCGATGCCTCGGGAAGCTACGTCCGTAGCAATGAGCACAGGCAGCTTGCCCTTGCGGAAGCTGTCCATGGTCTTCTCACGGGTGGACTGCTTAATATCCCCGTGGAGGCAGTCGGCCTTGACACCCTCCCGACGGAGATCGTCGCAGAGCCGCTGGCACATGACCTTGGTATTGCAGAACACAATGACCTGCTCAAAGACACCTGCACGGAGGATCCGCAGGAGGGCCAGGGTCTTCTCCAGCTTGGGGACCGTAATGGAATACTGGTCGATATCCGGCTTGGATTCCTCCGTAGCCGCAACGGTGATCTCTACCTCGTCACGCTGGTACATCCAGCTAACGGTCATGACCTCCTGGGAAATGGTGGCGGAAAACAGGCCTAAGTTCTTCCGATTCTTGATCCGATTGAGAATGGCGGTCACATCGTCGAAGAAGCCCATATCCAGCATACGGTCCGCCTCATCCAGGACCACGGTCCTGATCTTGTCGAAGCGGATGTTCTTCCGATTATAGTGGTCCATGAGTCTGCCGGGGGTGGCGACGATGACCTGGGGCTTGGCCTTGAGGGCCTTGAGCTGGGGCTCCATCCGCTGACCGCCGTAGAGGACCGCCACCCGAATATCCTTGTAGAAGGCCAGCAGGCCCCTGAGCTCGTCTCCGATCTGAATGGCAAGCTCACGGGTGGGAGCTAAGATCAGTCCCTGGACACCGGGCTCGTCTAAATCAATATGCTCTAACATGGGAATGCCGAAGGCAAAGGTCTTGCCGGTACCCGTTGGGGCCTTGGCAATAACGTCACGCCATTGGAGCAGGGGAGGGATAGCCTCCTGCTGGACCTTGGTGGGCTGGGTGACCCCCTGCTTGTCTAAGGCCTGTAATATTTCTTCGCTGACTCCAAGGTCACGGAAGGCTTGCATTGTACTCATAAGGAAAACCTCTCAGTTATATAGTAGTCATACCTTTATAAAGTATACCAAAGAAAAGGGGGAAATGCAAGAAATTTCACGTTCTGTCCCGGAAAAGGGAGAATATTTCTTTGACTTTAAGGTATTCCTGTGGTATACTCCCCATAGATTATGGTAGATACTATAGGAGCGTGAGAAAAATGGCATTTTTAGACTGGTTAAAGGTCCTCTTCCTGGGGATCGTAGAGGGCATCACGGAATGGCTGCCCATTAGCTCTACGGGACATATGATATTGGTGGACGAGATCTGGAGGACCGAGGGTCATACAGTATTGACCCCCGCCTTTATGGAGATGTTCACAGTGGTCATTCAGCTGGGGGCCATCTTAGCCGTAGTGTGGCTGTATTTCCCCAAGCTGTGGCCCTTCCACCCCAAGAACAAGGGCAAGAAGTATTCCCAATTCCGCAAGAAGAGCAAGATCAAGCTCATCCGCCGGATCCAGGCATTCTGCGACAAGTACTGCTACTGGGATAAGATCCTTATGTGGGCCAAGATCGCAGTGTCCTGCCTGCCTGCTATGATCTTCGGCTTACTGTTGGATGATTGGATGGATGAGCATCTGTATAACTCCTACGTGGTAGCGGCTATGCTGATCCTGTACGGTGTAGGCTTCCTCTATGCAGAGCGGTTCAACAAGACCCGTTCCCCCCGGATCCGAAGTGTCAAGACCCTGAGCTGGATCGATGCCGCCCTGATCGGCCTGTTCCAGGTCCTGTCTCTGGTCCCCGGCACCTCCCGGTCCGGCGCAACGATCCTCGGCGGGATCCTTATTGGCACCACCAGAGAAATGGCTGCGGAATACACCTTCTTCCTGGCTGTCCCCGTGATGTTCGGTGCCTCTGCTCTCAAGCTGTTCAAGTTCGGCTTCGCCTTTACGGGGATCCAGCTCCTTGTGCTCCTGGCAGGTATGGCCGTGGCCTTTGGAGTCTCGGTCCTTGCCATTAAGTTCTTAGTGGGATACATTAAGAAGCACGACTTCTCCCTGTTTGGCTGGTACCGTATTGGCCTGGGCATCCTGGTGCTGCTGTACTTCCTCATTTTCGGATAAGTCGGCGTACCATTCCTTTTGAACTACACTATACCACCGTGAGGTAGCATATGCGAAATACCATTCTTGTAAAGGGCGCAAGAGAAAACAATCTAAAGAATATTGACATCGAGATCCCAAGAGACTCCCTATGCGTATTTACAGGGCTTTCCGGTTCCGGAAAGTCCTCTCTTGCCTTCGATACCATTTATGCAGAGGGACGCCGCAGATACGTAGAGTCCCTGTCTGCCTATGTGCGACAGTTCCTGGGACAGTTGGACAAGCCGGACGTGGACACCATCGAGGGCCTGTCTCCTGCCATTTCCATTGATCAGAAGACCACCTCCAAGAATCCCCGTTCCACCGTGGGGACCGTAACGGAGATCTACGACTATCTCCGTCTCCTGTGGGCAAGAGTGGGGATCCCCCACTGTCCCAAGTGCGGACGGGAGATCCGTCGGCAGACTGTTGATCAGATCGTTGACAAGGTTCTGACTATGGAGGAGGGTACCCGTTTCCAGGTGCTGGCACCCATTATCCGCGGGAAGAAGGGGGAACACGCCAAGGTCCTGGAGGATGCACGCAGAAGCGGCTTCCCCCGTGTCCGTGTTGACGGGATCCTCTATGATCTCAGCGAGGAGATCCCCTTGGAGAAGAACAAGAAGCACCACATCGAGCTGGTGGTGGACCGTCTGATCCTCCGTGGAGACATTACCCGTCGCCTTACGGACTCCATCGAAACAGCTCTGAATCATGCAGACGGCTTGGTTATGATCCATCAGCCTGCTACAGATGAGGAGATCCTCTACTCCCGGAACTATGCCTGCGACCACTGCGGCATTTCCGTCCCGGAGCTGTCTCCCCGGCTGTTCTCCTTCAACAATCCCATGGGAGCTTGCCCCGAGTGCTCCGGCCTGGGCTTCCGCCTACTGGTAGACCCCTCCCTGGTGGTCCCGGATCCGAACCTGTCTATTTACGACGGGGCTATCCAGTCCAGCGGCTGGGGCAATGTCAAGAACGACGGGGTCTGCCGTATGTACTTCGAGGCCCTGTCCAAAAAATACGATTTTGACCTTCGAGCCCCCTTCCGCACCCTGTCGGAGGAGGTGAAGGACGTGATCTTCCACGGCACCCGTGGTGAGAAGCTGAAGCTGACCTTCAACCGAGGCACCTCCTACGGTGTGCTGGAGCAGCCCTTTGAGGGCATTGTGAACAATATCGAAAGGCGGTTCCGCGAGACACAATCCGATGCTGTCCGCAAGGAGTTAGAGGAGTGTATGTCTGCCTCCCCCTGTCCCTGCTGCGGGGGAGAACGTCTCTCTGAGCTGGTCCGTGCCGTTACGGTAGGGGGCCTGTCTATTACTCAATTCTGCAACCTCTCCGTTGCAAAAGAGCTGGAATTTATAGACGGACTCACCTTAGAGGGGGCAGACGCTGTGATTGCAGAGCAGATCCTCCGTGAGATCCGCAACAGACTGGGCTTCCTGCAGAGCGTGGGTCTGCAATATCTGACCCTTGCCCGTTCCGCTTCTACCCTGTCCGGGGGAGAGGCACAGCGGATCCGTCTTGCCACCCAGATCGGCTCCTCCCTTATGGGGGTCCTGTATATCCTGGACGAGCCCAGTATCGGCCTGCACCAACGGGACAACGACAAGCTCCTGGACACCCTGGCCCATCTTAGGGACCTGGGCAACACCCTTATTATAGTAGAACACGACGAGGACACCATGCGTGCCGCAGACTTTATCGTGGACGTAGGTCCCGGTGCAGGGATCCGCGGCGGCGAGATCGTTGCCGCCGGCACCCCGGAGGAGATCATGAAGGTTCCCGAGAGCCTGACAGGACAGTATCTCAGCGGTGCCAAAAGGATCCCTGTCCCCGCCCAAAGACGAGAGGGAAACGGAAAGCACCTGTCCTTCTATGGCTGTCGGGAGAATAATCTCCGAGGCATTGATGTTTCCATCCCCTTGGGGACCTTTACCTGCGTTACCGGCGTATCCGGCTCCGGCAAGTCCTCCCTGGTCAACGAGATCATCGCCAAGAAGCTGTCGGGGGCATTGAATCACGCTCGGATCCGCCCGGGCAAGCATGACCGTTGTGAGGGCTTGGAGGCTCTGGATAAGGTCATCGTCATTGATCAGAGTCCCATTGGACGGACCCCTCGCTCCAATCCTGCCACCTATACGGGGCTGTTCAATGATATTCGGGACCTGTTTGCGGCCACCGCCGCTGCCAAGGAACGGGGCTACGCTCCCGGCCGTTTCAGCTTCAATGTAAAGGGTGGCCGCTGTGAGGCCTGCACCGGGGACGGCTTGGTGAAGATCGAGATGCACTTCCTGCCGGATGTGTACGTTCCCTGCGAGGTCTGCAAGGGCAAGCGCTATAACCGTGAGACCCTGGAGGTCAAGTATCGGGGCAAGTCCATTGCAGATGTGCTGGAAATGACCGTAGACGAGGCAGTGGACTTCTTCGAGAATCAGCCCCGTCTCCGTGAAAAGGTCCGCACGCTGTCTCTGGTAGGCCTGGGCTATATTAAGCTGGGGCAGAGCTCCACCACCCTGTCCGGGGGCGAGGCACAGCGTGTGAAGCTGGCAACGGAGCTGTCCCGTCACGGAACGGGACGGACCATGTATATCCTGGACGAGCCTACCACAGGCCTGCATATGTACGACGTGCAGAAGCTGCTGGACGTGCTGCAGCGGCTGGTAGACGGGGGCAATACCGTCCTGGTCATTGAGCACAATCTGGATGTGATCAAGTCTGCCGACCATATCATCGACTTGGGACCCGAGGGCGGTGACGGCGGCGGTACCATTGTTGTAACAGGCACCCCGGAGGAGGTTGCTGCCTGCGCGGCCTCCTCCACCGGGCAGTATCTCAAGAAATGCTTGTCTCATATCCCCTGATACCCATACCTTATCATGACAGATAGAAGAGTGATCCTATGAAATCCACCCCTCGTTCCTCGTATACTGACGAAATCACAGACGAGAAGTTGCTGGAGCACCTGCTTCGGTACAGCCAAGGCTCTCCCGACAAAACGGCACGGCAGCTCCTGTCCTCCTTAGGGAATATTGCCAACGTCATAGATGCACCGCCCCGGATGCTGACGGAGCAATATGCACTGAGCAAGGAGACCGTGGAGCTGATCCGCCTGGTTTCTGAGGTGCAACGGCGATATTTGCTGATCCGCTCCCGTTCCGAGATGTATCTCAGGGACAGAACGTCAATTGCACAATATCTGATGCCCCTTTTTACAGGGCAGACGGAAGAGGTGCTCTATCTCCTCTCCCTTAACGGAGCGCACATGGTACTCGGCTGTACCAGGATGAATAACGGAAACACAGAACGGGTGGAGCTGGATCCTCGGACACTGATATCCGAGGCCATTCAGAAGAAAGCAAGCTATGTGGTCCTGGCTCACAACCATCCTGCCGGGACCCTGAGCCCATCTTCCGACGATATCCGTACCACCAATGCGGTCCGAGACCTTTTGGAGCCTCTCAAGATCACACTGCTGGATCACATTATTTTCGCCAATGATTCCTACCTGTCCATGCGTGAATGCGGCTATTTCCATTTTTACTCCCACTCCTAATACTGCTTTCTAATAGAAATGTTCGATTTCACGATTTTTGGAATAGAAAATCGTGAAATTTCGTCTCATGCAGTTCTTGACGTGCCTTCGGCACTATAAAAAGGGTTTAAACCCTTTTAACAAGAACTAGTATAATACTACTATCCTATTAAAAGCAGACACTTTTCATTGGGCCTTATGTGCCCTGCCGGGCAGATAAGCCGTCTTGTACGAGTTTTTACGCCCTTTCGGGCTATAGAAAGCACACATTAAAAATGTCTACTTTCTAAAGAAACTCAGTATCAGTATAACCACCTATCCCCACACCCGCCTACGCCCCATAACGTACAAGCCTCCTATTCTCCAAAAACAACCCCTATTTTCCAAAAAATACCTCTTGACATTTTCTCAAATTTGTGGTATCCTATATAAGCACTGAGGGAAACCTCAGCAATCCCATATCGCGGAGTAGAGCAGTTGGCAGCTCGTCGGGCTCATAACCCGGAGGTCGGGGGTTCAAGTCCCTCCTCCGCAACCATAAAAACCACCGTTTTCACCTTGAAAACGGTGGTTTTTCTAACTTTTTGTCAAAATTTACAGCTCCCCCAAAACTCCCATGGGGAATATTTGGGGAAAACCCTTTTTTCAATCCATATCAACAAATTCCGTTATTCCCCATTTCCCCCCACTTTTTCCAACTTTTTCACCTAAAATAAGTTCCAACTTTCCACCCTCCACTCGGAACAACTCCGGGACGGCTTTGGGGAAGAATTTCTCTAAAATTGGAGGTTAAGACTGTTGATCGCAAAAAGTCTGCTACCGTGATATAATCAAAACAAACAATGTTGTGCATTCCTAAGAAAATTTCGGACCAAGGAGGATAATATAATGACAGAGTTTGTGCTTGATGCAGAAACCAATCATGCAGACCGCAAAAGCAACCTCGCTATTACCTGCAGTGTTTATGGAGCAATGGTGCATACTGTGTTCTGTGATGCCGAAAACAGCATTTCTGTTTTTGAGGCCATGAAAAGAGACCTCGCAGATTTCACAGATAGAACTACAACTTGGAGCGAAGAATGCGACTTTTATGATTATTTTACATCCAAGTAATAAAAGGTGAAATGCGGATATACTATAATCATTTCTGTTGCACAAAATATATCTTTATTATATCTGCACCTATAAGCAAGAGTCAATGCATATTTTACTTTTTTGCGCATTAGCCGATAGGGATATTCAGGACAGGGGGCGGTTCTGTGTCTTGGTTGTAAAAGTTTGATTTAACAAATATTAATCAATAAATTTGGTAAATATCATACCATAAAATTGCAGATTTCTGCAAAGTCGACGCGATGAAGCAGTCAGTTTCTGGTGATTCTATTTTTCAATCGAACATGCTCCGCTTCAAGTACCTTCCATTCTTGTTGTAACAGCAAGCATTCCTCCAAAGCCTTTTTCATTTCCTCAGATTCATAGGGAACTCCTTGGTCTACCAGTTGCTTCAACTTTCCTTTCGCCTCCTCCAATGCCTCTCCGACACGCACGAGGGTAATAGCTGACAGCACCAGTTCATTCTTTTTGTTCTTCATAGTAACGGTTACTCCTTTGTTTTTATATTTGGCATATCTAAATATATTTATTATATTTGGTAATACCAAATATATCAACCCCCTTTACGCATATAATTTGTGTAAATGGGGGGTGTTCCAATGAAAACAAGGAAATTAGGGCTTGGAGATCGCAATTTGATTGGAGCCCGTGTTACCGAGGCAAGGCTTGCACAAGGAATGAAACAGGTGGAATTGCTTGCAAAGCTTCAACTTGCAGGAGTTGATATGAGCGTTCCGGCATTATCACTACTGGAAGGACAAAAACGTCCTGTTTCAGACATTGAACTAAACGCCTTGGCAGATATTCTGAATGTCAGCGTAGATTGGCTTCTCGGTCGCAAGGAATCATGACTTGAGACTATTTATCCTATGTCTGCTGAATAAGTCGCTTTCGCGACTTGTCCGGCAGACATTACATAAGGCTTTCACATGATCGGTGGGCAAGCTCTTTCTCCCCACAAGCATCAACCACATTGCAAAGCATGACCGTCGGCAAATAGAGCCCACGGAAGAAAGAACTGCCTAAAAGTCAAAAGCCATCGTGCAGAAGCGACCAAGTGCCGCTTTTGTACGATGGCTTTTTGTTATGCGTTAGGGATGAATTTTATCAAGTATCATTGTAATCGGTCAGAGTTTATGCTATACTTTATCTTGGATCAATATGATTTGTGAGTTCTGCAATGAAGCATTAGCTGTATTATCTAAGGTGGCTGATGCCATTGCTGCAGGGTTTCACATTCCTGTGGTGGAATTGGATCTGACCAAGGATGACCCATCTGCTGCGATAGACGAAACAGATATCCTCTTGGCGGCACTTCCGGTTTATGCAGGCCGTGTGCCGCAGGTTGCCTTGAAACGATTGTCTGCAATTCGTGGCAATGGGCAGAAGACCCTTGCTGTTGTGGTATACGGAAATCGTGAATATGACGATGCACTACCGGAAAAAGAATGTCTGCACCGATTGTGGTTCCTTCCGGTGGAGCCGGGAACGGATCGGCCAATCCGCTGTAGACTACAGCACTTGGAACCGGTGTGATATTTGCAAATTGGTGGATTATGAAAATACTTTCATCTGCACCCAAAAGGTGATCGATGTGATTAAGGCATACAACCTAAAAGGCTTTACAAAGCAAGAGGAAGGAGGCTGTTAATGTACCCTGCAATAGAACCCCGACGGTTGACGGGGGATGAATCACTTATAGCCCCAAACGGAGAAAAGGTGGGTAGCCTGATAGACTTTTGGAGATGGGCTTACTCCGATTTGGTCTCCAATGCCGAAAGAGGAATTCTTGCTGAATACATAGTTTCCTGTGCACTGGGCATCAACCAGACGGTAAGAAGTCCTTGGAATAAATACGATTTGCTGACGCAAGATAATGTTTCCATAGAAGTAAAAACATCCGGGTATCTGCAGGCGTGGGAACAAAAAAACTTGTCGAAAATTGTGTTTGGCATTCGCCCAACATACGGATGGGACAGCAGCACGAATGAATATGCCACAGAGCAAAAACGACAGGCGGACGTATATGTCTTCTGTGTACATAACCACAAAGAGCAGGAGACCATTGACCCGTTAGCACTTTCACAATGGACCTTTTATCTGTTAGCCACCCATACCATAAATGAAAAATTCAGAGGGCAGAAGACAGCTTCCCTATCTGCACTCGAAGAAGCGGGCGCAGAACGCTGCGAATATTCTAAGCTGAAATCCAGAATTTCTCAAATTGTATGAGAGTTAAAAAGTGCACTATTCGGAATTGTGAGGTGGGAAAATGGAGTTTCTTGAAAAACGAAGAAAGCAGTTGCTTGATACATATGCTCAATATCGAAGTGAGCTACAGGAAACATGTCCTCAGTTGGTGAAGGAAGGATATTCACACCCATATTATTTGCACATCCCGGAACAATGGTTTACCCGAAAGTACCGTGTGCTAATTGTGGGCGAAGAAGGGTACGGCGTGACTGCACACGATGTTTCCATTGCGGATGCTCAGACATTTAACAAGGAGTATATGGAGAGCCAATTAGGTGCATCTTCGGTTTATCAAAGAAATAACAGCCCATTTTGGAACCGAATACGAAAAATCCACGCACTGTTTGGTGCTGAAAATGTTTCTATAACATGGACAAATATTGATAAAATCCATAAGTCCGGAATTGGGAGCTGTCAATTAAGGGCGCAGGACAGGAAAATCTTGCACAAAACACCTACGAGGATTTTGACAGAAGAAATCAAGCTACTGATCCCCACGCATGTGATCTACTTCGGATGGTATGGAATATCTCTAAAGGGAGAACTACCGGAGGTTTTCCAAGAGCTCTACCCGGGTGGCTTGCGAGATTATTCTAAGTGGAAGGATTGTAAGCTTGTCCCGATTGAACAGGAGAACATTCAACATATATTCACATATCACCCATCGTGGGGGCAGCGACAGAAAAACTATGAGCAGAGAGTTCTGGAGGCCATCCAAGAGACATTACAGCATACAGAAAGACAGTCGATATAGCAGTAATGTGGTAGCGGATCTCCTTGGCTCGTGAGAATATGATTATATCTAATAGATGAATTTAGGCTTATGAAATAGCTTACTAATTTTCGCTCTGCCGGGAAAGGCAATGGAGGAATACTTATGAAATACAGAAAGCTTCCCCATGGGAAGGAAAATGAGAAATTCAGCGTCATCGGTTTGGGCTTGGGCGGCATTGGAACGACCCCGCCCGAGGAGATCGAGGCGATCATCCGCAAGGCCATTGACCATGGCATCAACTTTTTCGATATGTGTACCGCAGGGGCTACCTATGCGCCTATGGGCCGTGCCATTGCAGGCAGACGGGAGCAGGTGTTCCTGCAGGTGCATTTCGGTGCGGTGTATGATGAGAAGGGGGAATACGGCTGGTGTCGGGATTTTGAGACCATTCAAAAGACCTTCCTTTGGGAATTGGAGCAGTTGGGCACGGACTATGTGGACTTCGGCTTCCTGCATTGCGTGGACACCCACGAGGATTTTGACAAGCTGGTGGAGATCGGCGTGCTGGACTATCTGAAGGAGCTGAAAGCAAAGGGAATCGTACATCATATCGGCTTTTCCTCCCATACGCCTTCTGTTTCCAATCGGATCATCGACACGGGGCTGATTGATATGATGATGTTCTCCATCAATCCTGCCTATGATTTTGAAAAGGGTGACGAGTACGGCATCGGCTCGGTGAAGGAGCGATTTGAGCTGTTCCGGCGGTGTGCCAAGGAGGGCATCGGCATTTCGGTCATGAAGCCCTTCTTTGCAGGTCAGCTTCTGAGTGCGGAGCATTCTCCCTTCGGGCAGGCTCTGTCCCATACCCAATGCTTGCAGTATGCCATTGACCGTCCCGGCGTTCTCTCTGTAGTTCCGGGCGTGCAAACCATGGAGCATCTGGATCAAGTGCTGAAATTCTTGGATGCTACGGACGAGGAAAAGGATTATTCCGTCATCGCCGGCTTCACCGCAGATACCATCAGCGGAACCTGCGTATATTGTAACCACTGCCAGCCCTGTCCGGCAGGGATCGACATCGGCCTTGTGAACAAATATTACGATCTGGCACAGGCAGGAGATGACATTGCCGCCAATCATTATACCAAGCTGTCCGTACAGGCAGATGCCTGCCTGCAGTGCGGCCATTGTGAGGACCGCTGTCCCTTCTCCGTCAAGCAGATGCATCGAATGACCTCTATCCACGAATACTTCCGGGAGAGATAAGACAACAGCAGGAAGAAATGCTGAAAGATGTGCCAAAAAAACGGCACACCAAGTATCTTTGACCGAATATGCAGACAGAGATAGGAAGCATTTGCGGATCCCAAGCATTTACCCAACAAGTTTTGTTGTAAATAGCCCTCTGAAAGAGAGATCCGCTGCACTTTTGACCTATTTAAAATGGTTTATGAAAGTGACCCGTATCCTAATAAGAACTTTGAGCAGCATCCATTACCGGCCTTATACATTCTGCGCTGAAAGCTGTAGTCTCTAAAGGGATATGAACCTAATTGTTATGTAATATGTATTATTTTGCAGAAACGCAAGAGCAAATCTATTGAAATTCCTATGGCTTTTGTGTATAATGATTCTGTATGTGCAAAGGAGGCTTGGTTATGAAGAGAAGAACCTTGGTTTTGGGAGACTATCAAGTAAACTGCTATTTGCTTTCCGACGACGGAGGGCGGGCTGTAATCATTGATCCGGGCTATGAGGCAGAGAGGATCCTGAGGGCTGTAAAGGAGGAGGCTTTGGAGGTCAAGGCCATTTTCCTAACTCACGGGCATTTCGATCATATTGGGGCGGTAAAGCCCCTGGCACAGGCACTGGGCTGCCCCGTGTACCTCCACCCCAAGGAGGTGACCCTGCCGCCCTACCTGACCCAAGGACTGCTGTACTACACGGAGGAATACGGACAGGGAGACGAGATCACCGTTGGGGATCTGACCTTCCGCGTCCTTGAGACCCCGGGACACACTGCCGGCTCTGTATGCCTCCTGTGTGAGGATTGCCTCTTTACAGGGGATACCCTTTTTGCAGGGAGCTGTGGCAGAACAGACTTAGGGGGCAGTATGCTGGATATGCTGGCCAGCCTCAAGGGTCTTGCCGCACTGGAAGGGAACTGCAAGGTATTCCCCGGTCACGGACCCGAGACTGACCTGGACCATGAACGGAAGACCAACCCATATATCCACCAAAGGAGTTTCAGATGAAGCTGTATTTTATCGGTCATGAGGACCGCTACGCCCTGGAGCAATTGCAATTGGCCCTCTTCCCCGAGGAGACCATGGAGCCTGTAGAGGGCCCCTTTGAGGGAGACGGTGCCGTATCTGCCCTCTTTGTAGGGAAGAAATTCCTGACTGCCACGGCACGGATCACCCTCCACGGGAAGACCGCCCATGGCAGGAAGCGTCTGTCCGTGGACAAGGCAGACGTCCCCTCCCGCCGCCGCCTGCTCCAGAATGCCTATTACGAGGCTGCCATTCAGCTCCGTGAGCCCCCGGAATGGGGGAGCCTGTCCGGGGTCCGTCCCACCAAGCTCACCAGCAAGCACCTGTTAGAGGGGGGCACTTTGAAAAGTGCAGACAAGCTCCTTCGGGATCGCTACTACGTTTCCCCTGAGAGACGGAAGCTGTGCTTAGAGGCCTCCTCTGCCACGGTGGAGGCGGTGAAGAAGCTCCGCCCCGGAGACCTGTCCCTGTATATCGGCATCCCCTTCTGCCCCACCCGCTGCGCCTATTGCAGCTTCGTCAGTGCAGGGATCGAGCACGCAGGGAAGCTGCTGCCCGACTTCTTAGATGCCCTGGAGAAGGAGATCGCCCACGTTGGCAGGCTCCTAAAGGAATCCGGAAGGACCGTCCGTACACTGTACATGGGAGGCGGCACCCCTACCACCCTGTCCACTGCCCAAATGCAACGGCTTATGACAGCCATTGAGCGTCATTTCGACCTGAGTGAGCTGATAGAATATACAGTAGAGGGTGGCAGACCCGATACCCTGGATCTGCCCAAGCTCCGCTCCATCCGCGGCAAGGGCTGTGAGCGTATGAGCATCAACCCTCAGACCATGAACGACGAGATCCTGCAGGCCATCGGCCGCCGCCATACCGCACAGCAGACCGTGGAGGCCTTCTACGAGGCCAAGGAGGCAGGCTTCGAGGGCATCAACATGGACCTCATTGCCGGTCTCCCCGGTGAGACCCGGGACAGCTTCCGGGAAACCTTGGAGAAGGTCCTTGCCCTGGACCCGGGCAATATTACCATCCATACCCTGGCTATGAAGAAGGGTGCAGACCTGTTCTTCGCCCGTCTGGGCCTGCCTGAGGAGCAGGAGGTGCGGAATATGCTCTCCGACGGAGAGACCCTGCTCCGCAGTGCCGGCTACAGGCCCTATTACCTGTACCGACAGAAGTATATGTCCGGCAGCTTCGAGAACGTAGGCTGGTGCAAGCCCGGTTTAGAAGGCCTATATAATATCTATATGATGGAGGAGCTCCATTCCATCATTTCCCTGGGGGGCGGAGCCATGACCAAGATCAACCTGCCCAACGGCAAGCTGGAACGGTTCCACAATCCCAAATTCCCCAAGGAATACATTGACCGCATTGACGATATCCTAGAACAAAAAACACAGGCATTTCAACTGATGGAGGAATAACGACCTATGGATACTTTATTTTCCAACGTAACCGTAGTTACCATGGACGAGGAGCTGCGGGTCCTGTTTTCCGCCTTTGTAGGCGTGACCGAGGGCAAGATCAGCTATCTGTCCAAACAGGCTCCCCGGGAGCAACCCAAGGAGATCATTAACGGAGAGGGCATGGTCCTGATGCCCGGCCTTATTAACTGCCACACCCACCTGCCTATGTCCCCCTTGCGGGGCTATGCAGACGATGTGGACCTGCAGACCTGGCTCAACGATTATATCTTCCCCCGTGAGGACCGCCTGGACGGTCGCAGTGTCAAGGCTGCTACCCTCCTGTCCATTGCAGAGTGCCTCCGTTTCGGTACCACCTCCGTGTCCGAGATGTACTACTTCTGCGACGACATTGCACAAGCCGTGGCAGAGTCCGGCATCAAGGCCAATATCTCCCGTGCCATTACCCACTTCGGAGAGGACTTCGACTTCGAGAAGGACATCCGTTGCCGGGAAATGGTGGAGCTGGTAGACAAGTGGCACAACTATGACAACGGCCGTATTAAGATCGAGACTTCCATCCACGGAGAGTACACCTCCCACCATGAGGTCTGGGATGCCGTCAGCGAGTACGCCATTAACGAGGGCTTGGGGATGCACGTCCACCTGTCCGAGAGCAAGAAGGAGCACGAGGAATGCAAGGACCGCCACGGTCTCACCCCTGCACAGGTCTTTGACTGCCACAACGTGTTCCACGCTCCTGCCATTGCCGCCCACTGCGTATGGCTGGAGCCGGAGGATATGAAGCTCCTTGCCAAGCGGAAGACCACTGCCGTCCACTGCCCTGTTTCCAATCTGAAGCTGGCCTCCGGCTGTGCCGATGTCACCGCCATGATCAAGGCAGGGATGAATGTAGCCCTGGGTACGGACTCCAACGCCTCCAACAATAACCTGGATATGTTCGAGGAGATCAAGGCCGCCACCCTTATGGCCAAGGGCAAGAGTCTGGATCCCACCGCACTCCCTGCCCAGGCTGTCCTTATGATGGCCACGGTCTGCGGTGCAAGAGCCCAGCACCGTGAGGCAGAATGCGGTATGATCAAGGTTGGCATGGATGCAGACCTGATCATGCTGGACTTTACCCAGCCCCATCTTATGCCCTGCCACAACGTTATGAGCCACCTGGCCTACTGTGTCAGCGGTCACGACGTAGTCATGACCATGGTTCGGGGCAAGATCCTCTATGCTGCCGGCAAGTACACCACCATTGATCTGAATGCCGTGGTCAAGGAGCTGGCAGACCATGTCATGCCCACCATGTTTAACGACGAGAAGTAAGGGGGCGGAGGAACACTTGAACAAGAAGCAGAATTTCCTCACAGGTGCAGCGATCCTGTCCCTGTCCACCATTATCGTTAAGATCATCGGCATGTTCTACAAGATTCCCCTAAAGGCTGTCATCGGGGATCAGGGCTTTGCCTATTTCAATGCCGCCTATGATATTTATTCCGTTCTGTTGGTCATATCCACTACGGGACTTCCCGTTGCTATGAGCCGCATGGTTTCCGAGGCCCATACTCTGGGCAACGGCAAGCAGATGCAGCGGATCTTCCGTACCGCATTGATCGCCTATATGTCTATCGGCCTCTTGGGCACGGGAGCTATGATGCTGTTCCCCGGTGCCCTGGCGGAAATGATGAAGACCCCCAAGGCCTCCTATTCCATTTTGGCATTGGGGCCTGCGGTGTTCTTTATCTGCTTTGCCTCTGCAGGCAGAGGCTTCTTCCAGGGACAGGGAGATATGCGTCCCACAGCCTTTAGTCAGATCATCGAGGCAGCGGGCAAGCTGTTCCTGGGTCTCAGCTTTGCATACCTCGTTATGCGGTGGACCGGCAGCGAGGCCTATTCCTCCGGTGCTACCATTGCAGGTATCAGCGTGGGTGCAGGGCTGTCTGCCCTTTACGTCCTCATTGCCCACAGGCGGAATCGCAAGGAGGTCAGTGCCCTGGGTGGTAAGGCAGACACCTACGGTGCTACTGCCAAGCGGCTCTTTGCCATCGCCGTTCCCATTACCATCGGTGCGGCGGGTCTGCAGCTCATTAACCTCTTAGACAGCATCACCGTTGTCCGCCGTCTGCTCCATGCTGCCGAGGGGGATGGCGTCATTATGAACCGCCTGCTGGATATTGCACGGATGAATCCCTCCTCGGATCAGTCTCTTGCTCAGGATGCCGCAGAGATCGGCAAGGGGATCTACAGCTTCTGCCAGACCATTTTCAATTTCCCCACAGCCCTGATCCCCTGTATTACGGCGGCCATTATCCCTGCCATTACCGCCAATTTGACCAAGAAGGACTATGCAGGAGTGCGGGAGGTCCAGCATTCCTCCCTCCGTGTTATGGCTCTGATCGCTGCCCCCTGTGCAGTAGGTATGTTGGTGCTGGCAGAGCCCATTATGGCTCTCCTGGGGAACTACGACGGAGAGAAGCTGGGCATTGCCGCCATGCTTCTGGCCTTCCTGGCTCCCACCATCATGGTCAACAGCGTGACCACCATGACTACCGCCATTATGCAGGCCCATAATCACATGGTGATCCCCGTGGTCAATACCCTCATCGGCGGCCTTCTGAAGGTAGGCGTCAACTATATCCTGGTGGGCAATCCCAATATCGGTATCCTGGGTGCTCCCATCGGCACCTTCGTCTGCTTCCTGGTGATCATGACCCTGAATCTCATTGCTATGAAGCGTGTGCTCAAGGACCCTCCCAAGCTCCTGCCCTGTATGTGGCGGAGCATGGCTGCGGCTCTGATCATGGGTGTAGCCACCTACTTTGTGTACAGCTTCCTCATGAGTCTGCTTCACAGCTTCGTCCTGTGCTGCCTCGGTGCCATTGGCGCAGCGGTGGTGGTGTATCTGTTACTGGTCATGCTGCTGAAGCCTGTAACCTACAGCGACTGCCTCCTCCTGCCTAAGGGAGAAAAAATTGCAAAAATTCTGAAAATTAGGGGATAATTTCCAAAAATTTACTTGAAAAATTTCTCAAAATATGATAAATTCTATAGGCTATCCCACTTAAAATAAGAAAGAGGTTAAATACATGAACAAGACTGAACTCATCGCTGCTGTTGCCGAGAAGTCCGGCATGACCAAGAAGGACGCCGAGAAGGCTCTGTCCGCTGTTGTAGATACTCTGACCGAGGCTCTGGTAAAGGGCGACAAGGTCACCCTGGTTGGCTTCGGCTCCTTCGAGACCAAGGCCCGTGAGGCTCGCATCGGCCGCAACCCCAAGACCAAGGAGACCATCGAGATCCCCGCTACCCGTGTTCCCGTATTCAAGGCAGGCACTGCTCTGAAGAACGCCGTAGCAAAGTAAGAGACCACCAAGAGCCTGCCGCGGCACCGCCCCGGTAGGCTTTTTACCGCCCCTTCAGTGCGGTAGCAAGAATGAAGAAGATGATCCCAAAGGAGGATGACCCCATGCGTTTAGATAAGTACCTAAAGGTATCTCGGCTCATTAAACGCCGTACCGTTGCCAACGAGGCCTGTGATAATGCCCGTGTGACGGTAAATGACCGCCCTGCCAAGGCGTCCTATGATGTTAAGGTAGGAGACGTGATCCGCATTGCCTTCGGCAGCCGCACCCTGGCGGTAGAGGTTCTTGCGGTAGCAGAAGCCGTCCGTAAGGACGATGCCTCTGCCATGTATCGGGAGCTGCCGGAATAAGCTGCCGGGGCCTATGATAATGTGTACTGAACAACGCAAGCGTCCTTGCAAGCCAAGGCTTTCAGGACTGTTTTGCATTGTTCTGTGTCATAATGGCTGCAGATCCCCCGGGGATAAGCCGCTACTGCGACTGATCCAGCAGACACTATGATGGGGGGAGGAATTTGTTGCCCCTTCCGTTGACAGCGAGAGAAAAAGCTGATATAATATTTTACTAAGAAAGAGAGAGGGGTGTTCTTATGAACTGCGGAAATTGCGGACAGTCTAACGATTACGATGCAACGGTTTGTTGCAAGTGCGGCTCGACCCTTGCACTGACAGAATATTACAGACCCACCGGCTTTGTAGAGAAGAAGAACGCCCCCAAAGAACCCAAGAAGGAGCCTTGGGACCAGGATATCCTTACAGAAGGCTACAAAAAGAAGCCCCGTACCCCCGTAGAACCACCCAAGCCCCCTGCACAGCCCAAGACCCCTGCCAAGAGAAGGGGAACCCCTTCCTCCGACCGGAGCTCCACAGGAAAGAGCCCCTCCAAGACCGCCGGCAACAAGAACGGAACCCCAAAAAAGGGCTCGACCAACAAGGTCCGCAAGGAGATCTCCAATTCCCGGGTCTACAACCGTACCACCAGGAAGCTGTCCCTTGCAGAGAAGAAGGTTCAGAAAACAGAAAAGAAAGCAGAGAAGAAAAAAAGCCGCAAGTGGATATTCCCCATAATTCTTGGGATATTCCTGCTGTTTGCTGCCGCAGCTATTTTCGTAGGCTCCATGAATGCAGGGAGTCACGAGGATCGCTTTAAGCAGGTGGCAGAGGATTTTGCCTATGCTGTGGTGATGAATGACGAGACCAAGGCGGCGGATTGCATCCATCCTAAGATGTACGGTACCCTCCGTCCCATGGACTATGACAACGTCCTTCGATGTGAGACCAATGCCTATGCCGTAGAGCAGATCGAGGCAGAGGCCCTGAGCCAAGAGCTTTCCCGGACCTACGGCATTGAGGAGCCCATTGCAGAGCTGTACCGCATCCGTGTAGGCTATACCCTGTACGGGGAGCAGAGCTACGGGCTTACCAAGACCATGGACGTCTTTGTAGCACAGATCGGTGACGGCATCTACGCCGTAAAAACAGAGAACATCGACTGATGTTCTTTTAGAAATAAGTATAAAAAAGCGAAAAAACGCAAAAATAACTCTTGACAAAACAAGGATTATAGAGTATAATCATCGTGCTGTTCCGGTAGGGACACAAATGGCGGCATAGCTCAGTTGGTAGAGCATTCGGTTCATACCCGGAGTGTCATCTGTTCGAGTCAGATTGCCGCTACCAGGCCCGTTGGTCAAGAGGTTAAGACACCGCCCTTTCACGGCGGTAACATGGGTTCGAGTCCCGTACGGGTCACCAAACAGAATGAATCCGAACTTTGTTTCTATGGGAACAAGGTTCGGATCTTCTGTTTCTCTGAAGGCTTTGTCCAAGTTCATGCCCGGCGGTTAGTAGACGATAGCCGTGGTGCAACATTTTTGTTCATACTAATACTCATTCTAAAACGGTTAAGCCGTTTTATGCCAAGTTTCTTTAAAAAGCAGACGTTGGAAATGGCTGCTTTTTATAGCCCGTAAGGGCTTAGAAACTTGTATGAGACGTCTTTTGTGTTACTTGTGGCACAAAAGCTTCAAGAAAAAGTGTCTGCTTTTCATTGAAAATAGTATTATTAGAAATAATAATAAACCGGAATTTGATAAAAAGGGCCCCACATCGGCGAATGTGGGGCCCTTTGCGGTTTATTTCAGGCGGATGCCCTGTGCTGCCAGGGTTTCGATGACGGTGTCGGTGACTTGGTGGACCTCTTCACCGGTGAGGGTGCGGTCCATGCAGGAGAAGGTCAGGCGGACGGTGATGGAGGCACCGTTCTCGTCTGCGTAGGTGCCTACCAAACGGACCTTCTTGAGAAGGGGAGAATTGGCGGCGGCAATGGCATCACGGATGGGAGCGTAGGTCTCGGACAGGAAGGTCAGGTCTACCTCCATGCCGGGGTACTTGGAGGTCTCCTCATAGCAGATCCCTGCATCGGCGATGCGGCTGAGGGCAGGAATGTCGATCTCAGCATAGACGATAGAGGCCTTCTTGTCGATCTTCTTGGAAACGGCGGGGTATACCACGCCGATCTCACCCAGGACCACGTCGTCACAGAGGATGGCATTCAGATTCTTGGGATGCTGGTAGCTGTGGGTAGCCTCCATGGGACGGAAGGACAGGGTCTTGTGCTTCAGCTCGTCTGCCACAACAGCCAGCATATCTCTCAGACGGAAGTACAGGTCCTTGAGAGACTCGTTCTTGCTGAACAGGGTAATGGCCAGCTTCTTCTCCTCGTTGCACAGGCCGTCTGCCTTGAGACCCTTGACCACACGGCCGATCTCGAAGAGGCCGAAGGCGGGAGCATAGCCGGTGTTCACCTTTACCTGGCAGAGCTGGGTGGGAACCATGGAACGACGGAGGGTCTGGAGGTTGGGGTTGGCGGCGTTGAGGATCTTTACATTGTCCTCTACGTCCATACCCAGCTTCTTGTACTCGTCGTGGTACTGCCACAGGTAGGAGTGGACCTCGTGGAGGGAGAACCGCTTGACCAGCAGGTCCTTGACTCGCTCCTCTACGCTCTTCTCCAGACCCATACGGACGGGGTACAGGGGAGAGACAGCAGTGTGAGGTCCGAAGTTATCGTAGCCGTAGATACGGGTGATCTCTTCGATCAGATCAGCCTTAAGGGTCACGTCCTTGGTGGCACGCCAGGAGGGGACCTTGACGGTGAAGGTGCCTTCCTTTGCTTCTACCTCAAAGCCCAGGGCCTTGAGGGTGGTCTCGATGTGCTCGTTGGTAATGGCATCACCGATGCCGGTGTAGCGATCTACATAAGCCTTGTCAATGGTCAGGGTCTTCCGCTCGTAGCTCCTGCGGTAGTCGTCTGTCAGGGAGGAGATGACCTTGACACCACTGTCAATGTCCGTCAGCAGCTTGACGAAACGGGCAATGGCAACGGTGGTCATTTCGGGATCCAGGGTCTTCTCGTACCGCTGGGAGGCGTCGGTGCGATGGGACAGTCTGGCAGCAGACTTGCGGATGGAAACAGGATCGAAGCAGGCAGATTCCAGGGTCAGTGCAGTGGTATCGGCTACGATCTCAGAGTCCAGACCGCCCATAATACCGGCAATGGCAACAGGCTCGTCACCGTTACAGATCATAAGGGTCTTGTCGTCAATGGCACGCTCCACACCGTCCAGGGTACGGAAGGTAAAGGGCTCTGCGAACTTCTTGATGCGGAGCTTCTCCACCTTACGGGAGTCGAAGGCGTGCATGGGCTGGCCCATTTCCAGCATGAGGTAGTTGGTCATATCTGTCAGGAAGTTAATGGCACGCATACCGCAGTAGAACAGACGGATCCGAATAGCGGCAGGGCTCACGGTGACGGAGACGTTGTCGAACTTCAGACCGGAGTACCGCAGGCAGTCCTCGTCCTCGATCTTGATATCCAGGGCGGGGAGCTGTGCGTACACAGACAGGTCGGCGGTAGCCGGGGGCTTCAGCTCACGGCCTGCCAGGGTGGCAAACTCACGGGCGATGCCGTAGTGGCCCCACAGGTCGGGACGGTTGGTCAGAGACTTGTTGTCTACCTCGAAGACGATGTCCTCAATGGGGAATACGGTCTTAATATCGGTGCCGTTGGCAAGAGCGGGATCCAGGTCCATAATGCCGCTGTTGTCGTCGCTCATGCCGATCTCCTTCTCGGAGCAGCACATACCGCAGGACATATAGCCTGCCAGAGGACGGGGAGCAATGGTAATATCACCCAAACGGGCTCCTACCTTGGCGAAGGCGGTCTTCATACCCAAACGGACGTTGGGAGCACCGCAGACTACGTCCACAAGGTCGGCCTCTCCGATGTCTACCTTCAGCAGGTGGAGCTTCTTGGACTGGGGATGGTCCTCTACGGACTTGATCTCTGCCACCACAACGCCCTCTAAGTCGCTGCCCTTGTAGAAGATCTCATTCTCCACCTCGGCAGTGGACAGGGAGAACTGCTGGATCAGCTTGAGAAGATCCAAACCGGACAGATCCACGAAGTCGCGGATCCAATTCATAGAAATATACATACTGGATTTACCCCCATTCCTTACTTGTCGTCGGTGAACTGATCCATGGCGGTCAGTGCGCCGCTGTTCAGATCACGGATGTCCTTGACGCCGTACTTCATCATAGCCAGTCGGGTCAGACCCAGGCCGAAGGCGAAGCCGGTATAAACATCGGGGTCAATGCCGCCCTCACGGAGGACGTTGGGATGGATCATGCCGCAGGGGCACAGCTCCAGCCAGCCGCTGTGCTTGCAGGAGGGACAGCCCTCGCCGCCACAGATCTGACAGCTGATATCCAGCTCAAAGCCGGGCTCCACGAAGGGGAAGAAGCCGGGACGGAGACGGACCTTGAGCCCGTAGTTGTCAAAGACCTCACTGAGCATGGTCTTCATGGAATAGATCAGATTTGCAATGGAAATATCCTTGCCAACCATGACGCCCTCCATCTGGAAGAAGGTGTTCTCGTGGCAGGCATCCGTAGCCTCGTTACGGAAGCAACGGCCGGGGAACACGGCCTTAATGGGCTTGCCCTCCTGAATGAGCTCGTCCTTGTACTTCTTGTAAATGGCGTTCTGTGCAGCAGAGGTCTGGGTCTTAAGGAGCTGACCGTTCTCTAAATAGTAGGTATCCTGCATATCACGGGCAGGGTGGAACTTGGGGATGTTCAGGGACTCGAAGCACTCGTAGTCCGTGACGATCTCTGCATAGTCCTCTACATGGAAGCCCATGGAACGGAAGACCTCTTCGCACTTCCTCTGCACCAGGGTCACAGGATGGTAGGAGCCTCTGTCCAGTACGGGGGGGATGGACATATCGAATGTCTCCATGCTGTTGAGCTCCTTCTGCAGCTCCAGCTTACGCAGCTCCTCGTACTTGTCCTCGATCATGTTTGTTGCATAGGTCTTGAGCTCGTTGACCTCACTGCCGAAGGTCTTCTTCTCCTCCGGGGACAGGGAGCCCATGGTCTTCATCAGACCGCTGATATGACCCTTCTTACCCAAAAACTCTACCTTGAGAGCCTCCAGATCCTGGACGGCAGCAACACGCCCATAGGCTTCGTCGAACTGTTCTCTTACGACTTGAATTGCCTGACTCATAAATAGCCTCCTAAATATTACCCTTCCCCTCCCAAAGTGAGGGGAAATGATCTCACTGTTTTCTCTCCCGTCACAGCAACCGCATTTTCCTGAAAAAGGCAACATCCTGCAAGGGAAAAGTATTCAATCAGCTTTATTGTATCACAGGAAAAAACAAAATTCAAGCAAAATTTTCGCCATACGACCCCCGCCTGTGCCAAGGTCTCCTCACCATAAACGGTGACGGTCTATGGGGCAAATATTTCTTGTTTTGTTGCTTCCATTGTGTTATACTTATTTCTGATAAAACGGCTAAACTGTTATATCAGAAATAAGTATAAGGATCTTTTGGGAGGTGGTTCTTATTCGCCACGATCTGCATATGCACATGATCCTGGACGGGGTGGATTTCCGCAGGGCCATTGGGGCTCATAGGGAGGGGCCCCGGGATGAGATCATCCGTGCCCGTCTGGAGCAATACCGCACACAGGGCGTTACCTTCCTACGGGACGGTGGAGATGCCTGGGACGTAAGCCTCCGAGGCAGGGAGCTTGCTGTAGAGTACGGCATTGACTACCGCACCCCGGTCTTTCCTATTTACAAGGAGGGACACTACGGCAGCTTTATCGGACGGGGCTTTGCTACCATGGACGACTACCGACGGCTCTTAGAGGAGCTCCATGAAAAGGATGCGGATTTCGTCAAGCTCATGATCTCCGGCCTGATCGATTTCTCCAAGGCCGACACCCTTACAGAGGAGGGGCTGTGTCGGGACGAGATCTGCCGACTGGTGGACCTCGCCCACAGGGAGGGCTTTGCCGTTATGCTGCACACCAACGGAGACACCGCCGCCAATGCCGCCATGGATGCAGAGGCAGAATCCATTGAGCACGGTGCCTTCTTCAGTGGGGCAACCTTGCTCCGCATTGCCCAAAGCCGTACCCTCTGGGTCCCCACCCTCTCTACTATAGGGAATCTGATTGGCTGCGGCCGTTATCCCCATGAGGTACTGCAGCCCCTTTTAAAGCAGCAGCAGCAGAACATCCGCTTCGTAGCAGAAAATGGGGGCCTCATCGGCCTCGGCACCGACGCAGGCGCCTACCGCGTCCCCCACGCCACAGCCATCTCCCACGAGCGCAGCTTCCTCCGGGATATCCCCGATCCCCTCCTCCTGGAGGCCCTGTCCTACGTCCGGGCAAGATACAATAGAATGTATCGTTAGAAAACACACAGTGTATAATGGCTGCAAACCTGTAAAAACGGCTGTTTCAAGCCGTTTTTACTCATCCCCACAGCATAGCTGTGGGTCTGTAAGATTTTGTTTGTGGATCGGATATTTATAGTCTAATAAATTGCATTATTTCTATTGTTAACAATTTACATAAGGGTAACTGTAAGGGTAAAAAAGAGTTTGAGGAACAAGCCTTCCGATTTATATCCTTTGTGCATTGGGGAACTTTTTAGCGTGCTAATGCGTAAAAAGTTCCCCAATTTTATTCCTCATCTTCTGCACTTTCCAGAGCGAGGTCGGTCAATTCACGGAGTTTGTTTTGGAGCAGGGTCTTGTCCGGCAGGAATAGGGTGTAATTGGATACCAGTGTGGGGGACAGGCTACGGCTCAGCGCGTACTCAACTACGGCATCGTCCTTTCCTGCACAGAGGATCACGCCTACACTGGGATTTTCGTTTTCCTTTTTCACATCCCGATCTAAGGCTTCCAGATAGAAATTGATCTGCCCAATATGCTCCGGTTTGAACTTGCCGATTTTCAGTTCCACGGGAACCAAACAGGACAAGGCACGGTTATAAAACAGCAGGTCAATGTAGAAATCCTGACCGCCTACCTGTACCCGATATTCTTCGCCGATAAAGGAAAAATCCTTGCCAAATTCCAGAATGAACTGCTTTAGATTTTCGATAATAGCCTTCCGTAGATTCTTCTCGGAAAAAGATTCAGGCAGATCCAAAAATTCCAGTACATAGGTATCCAAGATACTGCCCCGTACATCACGGGGAACAGATACGGGCAAAGGCTTCTTAGCGGAAAGCATGTACCGTTCATAGTATGCACTATCCATTTGCCGTTCTAATTCTCTCTTAGAATAGTGTTCCTTCATGCACAGATTCAAATAGAAATGTCGCTCTTCCTTACTCTTGGAGCCGGACATGATCAGCAAATGATTTGTCCAGCTAATTTGTGTCACCAGCGGTGACACAAATTCATCGTCCCTGTAGGTTTCATAAAACTGCTTCATTCGATACAGCCCACGACGGGTAAAACCCTTTACTCCGGGGTTCTCCTTTGCGATAAAAGCAGCTACTTCATCAATCACCTTGTCCCCAAAGGCAGAGTTGCCACAAAGACCGGAAAGATATTCCCCAACAGCCCAATACATCCGGATCATCTCTGCATTGACAGCCTTCAAAGCTCGAGTCCTTGCATTTTCAATAATCGTTATGATATCCTGAAACTGTTGCTCCATTGGGATTATGGATTCACTCATACGAAAACATCCTTTCGTTATTGTTTGGTAATAATATTAGGATAACGCTAAAGTCCTATTAGGCCGGAAACCTTCAATCCCCTTCTTGAGGAGGTCAGTATGGTATCCTCATTGGGATGAAGCGAATCAAAATTGCCGATGAACGGCAGCCTGTGGCAATGTCTTAGCAAGCACTGGATTTGCTTGTGCAAACCCGCTTGTCCGGGGCTACCGCCCCTGAGACCCCATAATCTGAACGCCAAGGACATGTATCTTACTATGGTTTTGCTTCTTCATTGCTTTTTCCGATTGGCCATGCGTTGCGTTCTGCGAAGCTCTCTTTTTCGTTGCTTTTGCCGCTGATTCCAAGAAACCCACGGTTTATACAGAATTGCAATGCAGGATGCAAGTAACAACAGATTGCAAAACAGAACAATCATAAACCAGATCGTGTTCACCTTGAGAAAACACACGCTCCCTCCGAAGGCGATCAGCCAGTTTGCGATTACAGAAAAGGTCGTTCTGTTTTCGACTCTGTCTATGACTTCAATGGGAAGCAAAAGCAGAAACAGGATCCCCAATGATAGAAAAAGCCATTGGGTGCTTAGTAAATACATGACAAGGCCCTGTAGTCCCACGGAAACAATAGCCGCTCCCAAAAGCCAAGTTCTGCATCTGAGTTCCTGTGGATTCATAGCAGAATCGTTCATCTGTTTCTACCTCCTACGGTGGTTGTTCAATAGATTCCTGCCTCGATTTACTCTTTGCTATCAGATGCCTTTCTCAATGCAGCTATGTTTCGGGCGGTTTCTTTTGCAGGCTCTTCGGGATAGGTATAACGCCAGTGGTTGTAGTATTCCTCAGAGATTTCTCCGGATTTTAGTTTTTGGGCTTGTTCTTTCCATGCGAGGAACATGTCGCACATTGTAAAAAATTCAGGATGGTCTCTATTAAGGTGGATGCAGCACTCACCGTCTAATTCCGTGATTTGCAGACCATAGAGATCTTCTAAGGCGAAAAGGGTGTGCATTAAACCGTAATAATTATCTGTATCCGGCACCGTGAGGGCCAGGGTGGAGACTCCCAGTACATGAGCTAGTGCTGCAGTAACTTCTGCCTTTGGCGTTCTGGTGCCGGTTTCGTATTGTGCGATGCGAACGTCTGCGGTGCTTTCCCGGAAGCCGATAGCCATGCCCAGCTGTTTCTGGGTCATGCCTTTTAAATTTCTGAAATAATGGATCCGTTCTCCGATTGCCATAGTAGTTCTCCTTTTAAGGTTTTCTATTATCTTAGCAAATTTGTTTCATTTTGTCAACAAAGGGCAAAACATTTTTGTTTAATTTTATTTCCGAAAAGCCTTGACTTTACGCAAAATGTTTAGTATACTATAGAAGCTAAACATATTTGTTTTATTTGAGTGGAAAGGAGGCTTTTATGGATAAGGATTTCAGAGAACTACCCAGCGTACTGTCTGCCGGGGAACTGGCGCAAGCTCTTGGAATCTCTGTTGCAACAGCCTATAAGCTGCTGCACCGGAGAGATTTTCCTACCCTTCATGTTGGGACAAGGCTTATGGTAACCCGTGACAATCTTCTTGCTTGGATGGATCGAAATACCAATCCCTTTGCAGCCGGGTAAGCCAAAAAAGAACGGAACTTGAAGAAATGCCCACAGGGTCTATCCGAGATACATCCTGTGGAGCAAAGGAGGTATGATAGGAATGGCAACCAACAAAGGAACAAGAAAGAATGCAAATGGGGACGGATCCATGCGGAAGCATACTGTGGAAAAAAACGGTACGGAATATACCTATTGGGAAAGTCGAGTGACTGTTGGCTTTGACCCCATTACCGGCAAGCAGGTGCAGAAAACTTTTACGGGAAAGACACAGCGAGAAGTGCGGGAGAAAGCCAACCAAGCCAAGTATGAGCTGAAGCAGGGAAGCTATGTAGCCCCCAACAAAATGACCGTGGGAGAATGGATGGAACAATGGCAGCGGGATTGCGTGGACTTGGAGAACGGAACTCTTTGTGTGAAGCAACAGCTCCAGCGTGTAAACGGAGAATGTCACCTGGTGCCACCGAAGAATGGAAAAAGTCGCACCCTCGCCATTGCAGCCAGTGTAGTACAGCTTTTCCAAAAGCAAAAGGAACGACAGGAGATTCAAATGCAGGAATTGGGACCGGTATGGGAAAACTGCGGAATGGTTTTTACCAACCCCACAGGAGGCTATCTGTCCTACCGCACCGTGTATGACTGCTTCAAAAGACTGGTTACAAAAATCGGAGCCCCGGAAGCAAGAGTCCACGACCTGCGACACACCTACGCTGTTCTGTCCATCCAAAGCGGAGATGATATTAAAACTGTGCAGGGAAACTTAGGTCATGCCACCGCGGCCTTTACTCTGGATGTCTACGGCCATGTATCCGAGCGTATGAAAAAGAAAAGTGCAGACCGCTTATACCAAGTTTCTTTAAAAAGTAGACATTGGAAATGGCTGCTTTTTATAGCCCGTAAGGGCGTAGAAACTTGTATGAGACGTCTTTTGTGTCACTTGTGGCAATCGGGTAGGAGGCTACCCATTAGTTGAGTAGCCGTCCTCCCACACCACCGTACGTACCGTTCGGTATACGGCGGTTCAATCGCATAAGTGCACTTGCTCGCACCGTGTCAGGATACTGTAGTATCCTGCTCGGGCGAGCACTTTCTTTGAGAGACCCTCTTGCACTATTGGCATTGCAGAACTGCTCCAGTATGCTTTTCGAGTTATCAAAGCTATCCACGCTCTTTCTCTTGGCACCCCAAGCTTGATCAAGCTCTCCATTCGGGTTCTTGGCTTCTTCCATTGTTTCCAAATGTACATACGGATTCTTCGCCTCAGCCACTCA
>JAZNYV010000103.1:0-33156 GCA_045594585.1 Faecousia sp.
TTTTATTGCAGGATGAATATCCTGCTTAGCCTTCGGCGGCAAGAACAGTATTACAGGTTATTTCTTGGCGGCTTTGCCGCCATGCCGCTTACCAGCGGCATAATAAAACGGTTAATCCGTTTTATTAGAAATAAGTATAAAGCATCAGCTCCCCACGATGCCGGGGATGTTATCCAGGAGGAACTGTTGTGCCTTGGCATCGTAGAAAATGCCGGGGTACTCATTCCCCTGGAACTGACACATTTGAACACTGATGCCTAATTCTGCACCGGCAGGGGTGGGAACACGGTGTTTTTTTCCGTCGGGGTCCGTTGTTTGGGTAAGGAAGCCCTTCTGCAGGAGCCAGTTGGTGAGCTTGGTAGGGCTCAGCTTCTTCATGCCCTCATAGCCGGTGGTTTGGAGGATCCGATCCACGAAGTCTGCAATGCGGAGAGGCTCTCCGGTGAGTTGCACCTTTGCAAGCTGTTCAGACGAAACCGTAAAGGAGGGCTTTTCCGGAGGGCTGACCTGCCCGCCGTTTGCAATGACCTTCTCTAAAACCCCGGAGACATATTGGAAGCACCGTGACAAACGGGGATTGTTCAGTGAGTCCCCTTCGGGAACAGGCCGATCCGTAATGGGATCCACGCCCTGGACCAGCTTGTCCAAATACATCTTTGCTCGCTGCATGGTTTCTAATTCGGTCATAAGAATATGCTCCTTTTACTCGTTTGTATTGATCAGCTGGGACTTATGTCTATGACTACGACTTCCGGAGGATTCCAAAAGCGGGGAACAGGGGTCGTGCCGCCTAAGCCGGTGGTGACGACGAGGTGTTTGTTGTCGGTCTGGAAGTGACCGCTGCATTCCCCGGGGAACCAGCCCTGATCAGGGGCGTAGAGACCGCCTACGAAAGGGAGGACGACTTGACCGCCGTGGGCGTGGCCGGAGAGGACACAGTCTGCATCCCAATAATCAAGGCTGCCGTTAATGAGCCAGCACACGGGCATGTGGGTCATAAGGAGGGTGTAGTTGGGGGTGTCTTGAAATTCATACAAGAAGGCACTTTCGTTTTCCCTTGCTTCTACATATTTATCCGGGAGACAGTAGCCGTAAATACCGCCGAGGCGGATTTTCTGTCCTTTTACAAGAATATCTTCGTAGGCAAAATCCAGGACGATCGCACCGGTTTCTTCATAAGCTGTCTTTAGGTCTATGCTGTAATTCACTTCGTGAACGGTGTCGTGATTACCCATGGAAACGTAGACCGGGGCAATGGTCACCAGTTCCCTAAGAATGGATAAGGCATTGTCACGATCGCTGCGGTCCATATCCACCAAGTCTCCTACAAAGAGTATCAGATCCGGCTCCTGCTCTGCAACCACAGAGGGGAGTCGATCTCCCAAATCCGCATTATGCAGATCGGAGAGAAGCACAAGGCGCAGAGGTGCCGTGAGCTTGTCCGAGGTGATCTCATATTCGGTCAGCTTGATGCTCCACTTGGGTATACAGAAGCCCAGGACCAGCCATATAAGAATTAGAACAGAAAAGGATACAAGGCTATACCTTAGAAACTTTTTCATAAAACTGCAGATTACGCAAGGGAAAGTAAATACTCTACGAACTCGCGGACGGCACCGCGGCCGCCGTTGGATTTGCAGATGTATTTGACGGCCTTGCGGACTTCTTTGACAGCGTCGGCAGGGCAGGCGGAATAGCCACAGTAGGATATGGCATCCAGGTCGTTGAGGTCGTCACCGATGTAAGCGATCTGATCGGGTGTGACACCATGCTCTGCGGCAATGGAGGCCAGGACTGCCAGCTTGTCGGAGACGCCCTGGTGGAGCTCGGTGATCTTCAGCTCCTTTGCACGGGCGGCAACGATCTGAGAGCTGCGGCCGGTAATGATGACGGGAATGATGTTGTAGGCGGGGAGCATATGATAGATGGCATAGCCGTCCTTTACATCAAAGGACTTCATCATTTCACCGTTGGCACCGATATAGATGGTGCCGTCGGTCATGGTGCCGTCAACATCCATTACGAATAACTTTACGTTCACTGTACGATACCTGCCTTAATAATATCTTGGAGCAAGATGGAGCCGACGACACAGCCTGCTTCATCCAGTACGGGCATACAAGTAATATGGAGATCGTTCATCCGCTGGAGGGCGTTGACTGCAGGCTCACGGAGGTCGATCCACTTAGGGTCATGGGTCATGACACTGTCGATGCTTTGACTATATACATCCAAACCTTTTTCAAGCATACGGCGGAGGTCACCGTCGGTAATGATGCCAAGGAGCTTATGATCTTCGTCTACTACGGTGACCATACTCAGACCCTTGGCACTCATTTCCACGATGGCACTGCGGAGGGTGCTCCCTGCCGGGACGGTGGCATTCTCACTGCCGCCGTGCATGAGATTCTGCACCTTGGACAGGAGCTTCTTACCTAAGGCACCGGCCGGGTGATGGAAGCCGAAGTCTTCCTTGGTATAGTTCTTTGCGCGGGAAACCACAAGGGCCAAGGCATCCCCCAGGACCAGCAAGGCGGTGGTGCTGGAGGTAGGGGCCAGGTGCATATAGCAGGCCTCCTCAAAGGGAGGGAAGAAGAAATGATACTGACATTCCCGTGCCAGGGTGGATCTGGGCTTGCCCGTAATGGCTATCGTAGTACAACCGATCTCCTGCAAAACAGGCATAAGGCGGGTAACTTCCTCGCTTTCACCACTGTAGCTCATGAGAATGACCACGTCCTTCTCCTCTACCATACCCAAGTCCCCGTGCATGGCCTCACCGGGGTGCATGAAGAAGGAGGGTGTGCCGAGACTTGCAAAGGTTGCGGCGATCTTGGTGGCAATATGACCGGGCTTGCCCATGCCGGTCAGGACAACCTTGCCGCGGCAATGAAGGATCAGCTCCACCATCTTTTCAAAGTCGGGGCCCAGGGCATCCCGGGTGGCTTCGATAGCGGCAATTTCTTTGTTAAATACAGAATGGGCTTCTTGTATAATGTTCATTGTACTGCCTCATAAACTCTCTTTAGGCGAATCAACAGCTCTCGCATTTGTGCAAGAGGAACCATATTGGGACCGTCGGATTTGGCATTTACGGGATCCGGGTGGGTCTCCATAAAGAGGCCGTCAACTCCCACTGCCAAAGCGGCCTTGGCAAGATATTCTACATACTGCACATTGCCACCGGTGCTGGTGCCATTGCCACCGGGCTTCTGGACGGAGTGAGTGGCATCGAAAATCACGGGGACGCCGAAATCCTTCATGACTCGCAGACCGGTCATATCTACCACTAAGGTATTGTAGCCGAAGCTGGTGCCACGCTCACAGAGCATGACGTTGTCGTTTCCGGATTCCCGAACCTTATTGACACAATTCTTCATGTCCCAAGCTGCTAAAAACTGTGCTTTCTTGATATTGATGCACTTGCCGGTTTTGGCTGCAGCAACCAAAAGATCTGTCTGACGGCACAGGAAGGCCGGGATCTGAATGATATCCGCTACCTCTGCGGCACGCTCTGCCTGCCGGGGCTCGTGAATGTCGGTGCAGATGGGAAGCTTCAATTCGGACTTTACCCGTTGCAGGATCCGGATGCCTTCGTCAATGCCGGGACCCCGATAGGCGTGGATGGAGGTGCGGTTTGCTTTGTCAAAGGAGGCCTTGAAGGTATAGGGGATCCCCAATTCCTCTGTGATCTTTTTCATATGGGCGGCAATTTCCAGCACCATTTCCTCAGATTCAATGGCACATGGACCTGCAATCAAGTGAAACATATCTTTTCCTCCTAATGTACATTGGAATGGTAAGCTTCTGTGTGTCGATCTGTCCTTCAATGCTCCACCGGGCTCTTGGCTCTCCCTTTGGGAGAGCTGTCCCGTAGGGACTGAGAGGGAAATAACGTACCGGTTTCTTGTACAAACTGCCGTTACACCCCCTCTCCGCCTCGACCAGGCACCTCTCCCCACGGGGAGAGGTAAGGGCATGCACAGGTACGAAACTGCTCTATAAATATCGGAATATGTAGGGACGTGGGGGTTAATCGGCCAGATTGTTTTCCAGCATATAGCGTTCTACCTGGACACGGTCCTTGGGGGTGTCTACGGAGAGGGTCTTGCAGTGGGCGTTGATGTAGTAGCAATCCTTGCGGTTCTCAATGAAGCGGAAGGAATCGTTTTCCTCGATCTTCTCTACGGGACCTCTGGGGGTCTCGTGGTAGTAGTCCAGGGCGGCTCTGGTAAAAGCACCTACGCCTACGAACTTCTGATAGGCGTAGTTCATCTCACCCTTGGGGAAGGGAATGGGAGCACGGGAGATGAAGAGACAGATGCCGTCCTTGTTGGTGACGATCTTCAGATTGGTGGGGTCGACTACCTCTACGGGATTGGAGAAGTCGGTCATAAGGTTGGAAACATAGAAGCCGTCAGCAGGGATCTGCTCGGGGATGCACTTGACGATATCCTGTGCCATGACCAGGGGCTCGTCCCCGTTGATCATAACATAGAGGTCTGCTTCTACCTTCTGTGCAACCTCATAGAGACGCTCTGTGGCAGTTTCGCAGGAACGGGAGGTCATAATGACCTTGGCACCGAAGTCTTCTGCCACATCCTTGATGACCTCGCTGTCTGTAGCAACATAGACCTCGTCGAAGCATTCCACTTCCTTGGAGTGCTTCCATACCCAGTAAACCATGGGCTTGCCGCAGATCAAGGCAAGGGGCTTGTTGTTAAAACGGGTGGAACCACCGCGGGCAGGGATCATACCGATAATTTTCATAGCAAAGTCATCCTTTCAAAGAGTGAAGTAAATAGAAGAGCCAAAGCCGGAAAACGGCTTTCTTTTTTAACATATTGATGATTTTCGGGTTTTCCTTGGCGGTATCTGCCAGCCATATGCAGTCCTGCAGCTCCTCTGACAGTGCTACCTTGCGGAAGCTCCTGTAATTTTTTGCGGCAGATTTTAAGGAGATTAGGAAATGATATAAATAATTGCTTGCTAAATTGGGGAATTCTTCATGAAGAAGATGCTCTAACAGAAATTCCTTCCACAGGGCGTATTTCTCTGCATATTTGAGGAAGTAATATTTTCCAAAGGAGCGGGACAGACTCCCTTCGTGGGTATCATATAGATAATCCGCATATCCGTTATAAGAAACATATTCCATATGGGAAAGGTATTGAAGATTGAAAATGAGGTCTTCATTATAATCGCCCTGGGTGTGCTTTGTACGGAAACGGAGATTATTGGTCCGGATGGTTTGGTGATCATATATGGAGTTCCACAGGAAGCCTGCGATACCGTTTTTTTGGAAAGCAAAATAGATTTCCGTCGGCAATGACTTTTGGGCGGGAAAGGGATATTCCCTTCCCTTACCCAAATCAACCGGGGAATGGCAGGACGCACAAACAACCAATGTGTTCGGGGTTGCCCATTGCAATAAATGAGCGATCCAATTCGGGGAAACGGCATCGTCACTGTCGCAGAACATGATATATTCTCCGGTAGCCTCCTCCAGACCGGAGTTTCTGGCAGCGGAGGCCCCCTCGTTTTTCTCTTTGTGTATGACACGGATCCGCTTGTCCCTTGCGGCTAACTCGTCGCAGAGTGCACCGCTGCGGTCCGGGCCGTGATCGTCTATGAGGAGAAGCTCAAAATCGGGAAAGCTCTGTGCCAAAATACTCTCTACACAGCGATCCAAATAGGCTTCTGCCTTATATACAGGGACGATAATGCTCACCTTGGGCATTACTTCCACATCCTTTTTCTATTTCTTTAGTTTTGCCTTTAGACGGGCGTAACGCTCCTTTCCCAAAAGCTTTTGCAGCAGGTTGTTGGGGAGCACCTTGAGATTATAGATAAAATCTGCCCGACGGGCCTTGCGAAGATACACCTTTCGCTCCGCCTGATGCTCCTTAGAGGTCCAGGACAGGCTGTAATGGTGGATGGAATAGGTGTTTTTCGTCTTATGCATTCTGCCGTTGGTCATATCCATGGGGGAGAAATACTCTGTGGAGTAAATCACTGCATTGGGAATGTGCTGGATCCGATCCTCCTCCACGAAGCCGTGACGCTTCAAAATTTCGGTGTTGCGGACAGTGCAGGTGGTGATGTCAATGCTGCCGTCCTCCTTATAGAAGGAGGCGGTAGCATAGTCATCCATGATCTCCTTGATCAGGGGATTGCCTTTTTCGGCTCCGATCCCTAAGCCGGAGGCGACTTTTTTACAGTCCGGCACTCGTTCAATGCCCATAAAGGCAGGATGCTCCAAAAGGTCATCAATAGGGCGAATGATCTGCACATCCGTATCAAAATAAACGCCACCGTGTTCATAAAGAATGGCTAAACGGGCATAGTCTGTCACAAAGGCCCACTTTTTCTCCTTGTAGGCGTCCCGGCAATATTGGTTGGCATTGACGTCAAAGTTGCTTTCGTTCCACTCTATGATCTCAAAATCCGGACAATATTTCTTCCAGCTTTTGATGCACTTCAAAGCTAACTCCGGCTTGGGATTTCCTCCGAACCAACAGTAATGTATTTTCTTAGGAATTGCCATAAGAAAGCCTCCTTGTACAGAACAATGTAAATGTAGGGATGGATATCCGCCTACAATGCAACAATTACGCAGGAATGATCGAATGCAAGACAGCACCCTCTAATATTGGTGGTGCCATAGGCGGCTGATAGCCGTCCCTACTTGAAGCGGGAGAGTACTCCCTGCACTGTCCAATAGCATTTTGCATAGGTGGGGCGAAGGATCTCTACCACATTGGGGTGTGTTTTGATAGTAATAGCATATTTTTCTTTTTCTTGAGAGTACTGCTTTTTGAGCTTCGCTTTTAGCTCAAAGAGAGCAGCGGGCTCGTGCAAATGATTTTTGACCTTTTGGTAAAGATCTGCCAGGGCAAAAAGATAGCTTTTGTTCAGCTTATCTATCAGAATTTGATCCTGCTTTTCTTTAAAGTAGGGGATCATTTCTTCCATAACCTTCAGCCAATCTAAGTGCTTCAGTTTAAAGCTTTGGTTTACGGTACTGCTTTCGTTAAAGAAATAATAATACAGCTTGGCATCGCAATCGGCAATGGTTTCAGCCTCATAAAGCGTTCGGTAGACTACAGCATTATCCTCATAGATCCGTCCCTCCGGGAAACGAAGATCTCGGAAGCAATCCCGATGGAAGATCTTATCCCACAGGACCCAAGGCTTCTTGTCTACACGGTCCAAGAGGCAATGGCGAAGAAAATCCGGGCCCTTCCAAGGATGGGAGGGAATGTCTTCTAAGGGGGGGTGCTCTACAAGGCCGGTGACAGCCTGATAACCGCAAACACTGATCTGTGCGTGATGCTGTCTTGCATTACCCAGAAGAATCTCGAAGGCTTGAGGATGTACATAATCATCACTGTCCACAAAGCCAAAATACTCGCCCTTGGCAATATCAAGTGCTCGATTTCGAGCGGCAGCCTGTCCGGCATTGGTCTGATGAATGACATGAATCCGAGAGTCCTGCTTGGCATAAGCATCGCACATCACCCCACAACGGTCGGGACTGCCATCGTCTATTAAGATGAGCTCAAAATCCGACATGGTCTGTGCCAGAATGCTCTGCACACAGCGATCCAGGTAGGCTTCTGCATTGTAAACAGGTACGATCACACTTATTTGAGGCATTATGGAAGTCTCCTAAAGAATATACAAAATAAGAGCTTATTGGTCTATAAAATCATACAGGGCACGGAAGGGATCGGGATCGTTTCCGCGTTCCTCCATTAACTGTTGGGAGATGTTTTTGTACAGAACGGGATTTGAAAGTAGTTCCCCAATTGCTTCTGCAAGGGCGGTAGGCGTGATTTCCGGGGCGATGATGCCATTTTGTCGATGCCGGAACTGCTCGTGCATGACCGGTAGATTGGTGGTTACTACCGGCTTGTAGAACAGCTTGGCTTCTGCGGTGGTAATGCAGTAGCCCTCAGTGACAGAAGTTTGTACAAAGATGTTGCAGTTCTTGTAGTAGGGGTAGGGATTGTCCTTTGCACCAAGGAGATGCACACAGTCCTGTACATGGAACTCTTGAATTTTGGGTTCGATATCCCGCCGCTTATAGCCCTCTCCGATGATATACCAGTGGAAGGCGTGTCCACGCTGCTTCAGCAGAGCAGCAGTCTCGGGAATAATCTCGAAGCCTTTTTCCCAAGATAAGCGGCCAACAGACAAAAGGGCAGGTTGCTCCATTCTTACATCACAGGGCTGCTCGCCCTTTTTTAAGACATCTTCCTCATCTAGAAGATTATAGAACACTTCTAATTTACCATGAAGGCCGCTGTAATGCTCCAACATATGCTGCCGGATGGTTTTGCTGACACAGAATATTTTATCCGCTTTCCTGTAGTACAGCGGAAAAGGGAACTGCAACTCATAGGTATCGTTATGCATCCAAACAATGCGTTTTTTTGCTTTCAATCGATGGAATGCGAAGCGAAGAATGGCATCATCCCAGCCACGGTAGGCGATCACACAAGCGTAGGTATCTCTGCAAAGGAAGGGCAGAGAACGGGAATAATAGTGTCGATTCTTTGCTTCATCAGCTATATGGAGCTTTGCCATAAAGCGATTGTATAGTTGCTTGGTTCTGCATAACGGATTGCTGGGAACTGCTAAATCGGATGGCACAGCAAATTCGGAAGAAATGTGACGTATCTCCACATTTTTGTTGATCGGGGAAATATTACCCTGATCCTCGCCGCAGATCCATAGCACAACTCGATACCGATCGTAATCAAAATGATTCAGCATATTGCCCAGGGCTCGTTCTGCTCCGCCCAAATATATGGTTCCCATGACAATCGCAATATTCTTCTTATTCATTTTCTCATCCTTGCACTGTAATAACGGTCATCGTACTTCGCAGAAGGCTTACAACCTACATTTGAGAGGTTCCGCTTTTCGGCAGATGATAATTCTGTTACCGTCTAAATCTCCGGAAAAGTCGAGATAAGTAGTATTTTAAGCCGTTGTTTCTTAAGTCATAGCTGAGGAACATTCTTACAGTGGTCCATTTCTTTTGGATTATGGGGATTGCGGAGCTTCCCGGACGGTAGCGAGAAATACTCTTGGGGTTGTAGGGCTTCAGGGGTACCTTGTCCCAAGGGAAGGAACTGTGGTGGTCGAAGATCTCAATCTCACGAATACCGCATTTTCCGGGTGTACCCATCGTAATTTGGATATCAAGCTCCATAATATCTTTGATAGGTTCAGGGAGGGCAATCACTTCATAGATACTTGCACCAAGACTTACAGACTGTCGGTAATTCCCAACGCAGAGCGTAATGCCTGTGGGGCGGCAGCTCACCTCATAGGGAAGGTGCAGACAGACCTCCTGAACGGATACGGACTCCGGAAAACGGAAGCTTGCTTTTCGGTCATGGTCATTCTCATTAGGAATCCAAGTATAGGCTTCATAATCGGCAATGATGGAAGATTTCTTCTTGTTTATTGGTGAAAAATCTGCCAGTTTTCCGTCGTTCAGATAGCTGCCTTCACCGGAAGAAACCTGTACCTGGGCATGGATCGCCAAATTGCTGCAATCCCGGAAGAAGTACAGAGCATCTGCGTTTACCATTTGAGTATAGTGCTCTGTTACATACTGAGAACGGTAAAGCTCACACAGCTTATAGACGGGAGATCGTTTGTAGAATACCGGATAGTACCTCCGGGGAACCTGAACACGGATCCCTTGTTCCGGGGAATAAGGGAAGTATTCCTCCGCAGTCAAGCGAGTTTCTGCCATGGGATTGGCATAGTAGTCCTCAGGGCCAAACCAAACACCGGCATAGGCGTATTTCTTCAGAACCATGGGGCGGTATTGGGTAGTGCGGAGGATCTCGCACAGGATCTCATCGAAGAGAAGGGAAGTCATTCTATGATCGCTATGCAAGTCTAAATCCACGCAAACGATCAATTCAGCCTGCTCTTCCAAAATGCAAGACATCATATCACCCTTGACATTATCCCTGCAATAGGAGTGGTGTGAGCCGTGGACCTGCAGAGCGTACTCCGCTGAGCCACCTACTCCATAGGTGTGGTTATGGCCGGCAGGGGAGGTATATGCATCCGGAGCTTCCGTGTGATAAGTATGAGTTCCTGTAAAAGCCGGATCGTCCCCATAACCCAAATAGATAACCTTGGAGATCTCAATCTTTTTTGCAACTGCTTCCGTCTCAGCGTGCCTCTTTTCTGTGACCTTAGGGAGATAGTCCCCGTTGGTAATCAGAAGAAGATGGATGTTCCAGTTGTTCTTGATGAAACGATCTGCAATCGTTCCCAATAGATTGATTTCATCATCCCCATGGGGAACAATCAGTAGAATAGTGGGCATTAATGTAAATTCACCTCCGAGGGCAAATGCTGTATGAACTGGGTCAGGATTTCTTAAGGCACTTCTTCATTTTAGATAGAGCTCCACGGAGGGTCCAATATACACACATGCACCGGGGATATGCGATGTTGTATATGGAGGGATGGGTGCGGATCGTGGGCTTTGGAGCAGACTTGTGATGATGAAGAACATAGCGAGTGCGCTTTCGCAGTTTTTTTAATAGGATTTCACGGTTTGAAAGGGAACTTTTCTTAATTTCATTAAAATCCGATTCCAAATCGGACAAATAGAAACGGTAAATGTACGCATATTCCTCCGGCATATTTTTTGACAGGAAGAACGCTAATTGTTCGTCTCGTGCATCAAGACAAACAAGATGATCTGTTGTCCAACCGGAATGCATAAAACTACTGGATCTTAGGAAATAGAAATACATTCTTTCGTTTACATTTGCAATATGAGACTGAGAGAACATGATGCGATAGGTCGTGAATTCATCTTCATGCCGAATACCAACAGGGAAGCGGATATTCTTTAGTAAACTGGTATGAAAGAGCTTCCCCCAAGGACAAACGCCATAATTTCGGTAAGCATCCCCTGCAGTGAGAAGGGTTGGGACAATAGTATTGTAGAGTGGATAGGCGATAGTCTTATCGGTTTCAAATATATTAACTTGGCTAATCTTGGTATCAAACTGATTTGCTGCATTGGTAAGCGATTCTAAATACATTGGATGGATCCAGTCGTCGCTGTCAATAAAGGTTAGCCATTGGAATTCTGAATGAGCTAAGGTCCAGTCTATGCCGAAATTTCGTGCTACAGAAACACCGGAGTTTTCTTGGTGAACTACGACGATACGGGGATCTTTTTTTGCATATTCGTCGCAAATCATGCCACAAGAATCAGGGCTTCCGTCATCGATCAATAATAGGGTAAAATTTGCATATGTTTGAGATAAGATACTATCTATGCAGCGACGGATATATGGCTCTACCTTATACACAGGGACGATAATGCTGATCTTTCCCATAAGAAATCACCTCCGTTTTGATATTTTATTGCATAATACCTTCCAATACCAGTATAACCTCATTGCGAAGGGGTATGCTTTTTCATAAAGATGCTCATTGCCATGGAAGGTGATGAGCTTCATTTTTTTAGCGTGATGCAAACCGGTGCGGAGATGTTTTTTGATAAATGCAGCGTATGCTTGGGAAACATCCTGGGGAAGCTTTGCAAGATGATTTGTATAGGATTCAACGTGAAGCCAATAATGTGCTACATGCCACCGATAGGCTTTTAATAGTTTTTTGGATTTGAGAAAGAATAAACGCTCTCTGAAGGCGGTAAGAGCATCCAAACGCTTTGGAGACCAAGAAGCTCCCATAATACTACTTTCATTTTGGAAGTAGAAATAAAGAGGTGCTTCGACAACAGCAACTTTCTCTGTGGCAAAAAGAAGCTTATATGTGGTAAACTCATCTTCGTGGATTTTACCTACCGGGTAGCGGATTTTACGAAACAGTTCTTTTTTGTAGAGTTTTCCCCAGGCTACAATAGCATTGACATTGTGCTGAATAAAAAAGTCTTCGGAGTTCCAGGTTTTTGGTTTGAACTGTTCAGGAAGGATTACGGGTTCTTCTCCGGACGTTCTCGCAAAGCCGCAAACACTAACTGGGAGATTTGTGCTTGTGGCTGCGTAAAGCAAGGTGTGTAGATAGTCCGGATGGATCCAATCGTCGCTATCAATGAAAGTGAGCCATTGGCTGTTGCTATTAGCGAATGCCCAGTCAATACCAGCATTTCTTGCGGCCGACAAGCCGCCGTTTTTTTGGTGGATCACTTGGATACGGGAATCCCTCTGTGCATATTCATCGCAAATGGATCCGCAACTGTCTGGGCTTCCGTCATCTACAAGAATCAATTCAAAGTCTGCGTAGCTTTGAAATAAAATGCTTTCAACACAACGACGGAGATACTGCTCTACTTTATATACAGGAACGATTACACTTATTTGCGGCATTTTTCTTTCACAACCTCTGCAAGTTTCTCAAAATAGGGAAGGAGGGGGGTGTTATCATAGGCACAATTTTTTTGCTGTAACAGACTGGGGGTGAAATTCTTCATTTCGTCCAAAGAATTTGCGTATTTAATGTAAGGAAGATAGGAAATCCATTCATAGGTTCCTAGGACCTTATGATTGTAATTACTGAATACAACACAGGGGGTTCCGGTAATTGCAGCAAATACCATGCCATGCAGTCGGTCGGTGATGACTAGTTCGGCTTTTAGGAATTCTTCCATTTTCCTTCTCACACAATCTTTGCGATTTTCTTTTGTCACTGGAATATTGGAGTGCATATCTGTAATATGATAGGAAAGACCAGAACTGGTAAGGAAAGCCTCAATTTGATGTAGATCGTCGCTATTTAGAGAGCGTTCGGCATCGTTTCGCATACACAATAATACGCCGGAACGTTTTTGCGGATGTGCCCCAAAGGTGTCTATATTGGCAGAAAGTACGATATCAGGCGTTAAGAGAATCTGTGTGTCGGGATAAAGCTTTTTCATGATTTGCAGAGACGTTTTTTCTCTTGCTACAAGCGTCAAATTCTGCTTTCTATTATAATAGGAAATAGAAGCCCTTTCTTCGGCGGCACCTTCCTCTGTAGGCGTATAGAAAATTGTTTGAGGGAAAATCATCATTTGGTTTTTAGGAAAATCGTCGATCACCTGACGGCGAAATGCTTCTTCATTAAACCACTGATTTCCCATGTTTCCACCACCAAGTTGAAAAATAGTGGTTTTATTGCTCGCGTACTGTTGGTAAAAGGAAGGTGCGTTTTTATACTCGGAAAAAGTAATTTCTTTGATACGATTGGACCAAAAACCACAGCTACGGAGAAAGGATTCCTGAGCAACTGCAATTGCACTATCACCAAGATTGGTATGTTCGGGAGTTCCAATTATAAAAAACTTTTGTCCGTAAGGAAGTGCATAGTACCGTTTTCTCCTCAACTTTAAAAACATCTCATGGAGAGAACCGTGAATAATTCTAAGTCGTTGAAATCGTACATGTTTCATAAAAAACCTCGAATAAAACAAAATAATTAGCCGTAAGAATCTCACCTACAGAACAGACCTCTTGCATGGCGAAATTCAGAATATTTAGTTTCAAGGGCATATTCACGTTTTGGGATGGGAACATTTTCGCCAATTGCCATATCAGTATGTTTTATATTATTCCCAAAAAGTTCATGGGCACTTTCCAGCATGGTATTATATGTAGTATCATCTATCGTTTTTCCCTGTCACTCCGCAGACAGAGCAAACAACCATGGCGTTCTTGCCGTTTGCCGCTTTCGTCCAGGGCTAAAACCATATCCGGAATGAGGGAAACATTGTTGAATGCGGATTTGATAATCTTAAAGGAAAATTTTTCTCGGGCAAGAAGATGTAGGTTTTTGTGTTTATTATAAATGTCAATGGACTCTTGAAACTGTTCTCTTCCTCAATTGGAATCTTCGTAAAATATAGTGTTTGGCATAATGAAAATAGGGAATTTGGGATTTGCTTTTATTATGTTTCGATGAAGCACTTCTACATGAAACCACAGGGTATCCATGTTTCCACTGCTATTTATCACTATGGGGTGGCCGTTCATAATCGATAGATAATCATGCCTTGAAATTTCACTACGTCTGTACCATGATATTTCTATAAACCAATACTTAATTCCTGCAATATCTTTGTGTCTGATGGGGCGATGGCACGATCGTCTAGATTATCGTGTTTCGGTGTTAATATAAGAAACAGAGTGTTGGGCGTTCCCTTAGCTTTTGCAAGGATAGGGGCAACGTAATCGTTATAAAACACTTTCTATTGACTCTATATATTTTTTTCATGAATTCGGCCATGCAATTTTCGGATGGGGTAGAGAATACCTTTTCTCATAGCAATACCTCTAATCAATAGCTGTTGAAAAAGTAGAACCTTTTTGTTCGCGTTGCTCGGGAGACGGTATAGACTTGCGAACGGGTATGGAATAGTAAACGGACAAACAATAAGCCGTAGAGATTTAATATCAAAACTTGGAAAGGCGACAGCATGTTATTTTGTGATACTATTTTTGGATTCAAATATGATTTATTGGCAAATCCAGTATCAGGCTTGAATAGTGGAATTCAGTGTTACTTGCAATCATGCAGATATTACGGCTTAGGTACGATATGCATGCCAAAGATTTGATAAGATTCTGTCGAAAAGACGGTAATAGCCCACATTGCCCGGATGTTTAATTTGACGTTACTCAAAGGTGTTTGCAATCTGACAAGATTCTATTAATATTATCCTGTCCCAGTTTCTCAGGGGAACGACCTTCTTTTCGCATATCTCTTCCAAGTGCATATGTAGCTAGTTCAATCAACGCAGTAGTAACGGGGGTGTTAATGTGAAGGGACTTCCCTAAAGCTTCTAACATTACAAGCCCTTGGGGAACGTCTTCTGAAATGTATCTGGAATCTACCACCACGGGGCCTTTGGCGCGTGTAGGCATAGCAGCATACCAAAAGAAAACTTCTTTCGCATCTCTGGTATCATCCAAGCTATTGCGGAATTTGCATGCCTCAACATATGGGATACGCTCAAAACCAAGCCGTTCAAGGACATCCATTTTTTCAGAATCAAGTTGCTCTAAGATTTTCCAAACGCTGGGAGTAAAGACCTCATGGTACATACAGTAATCGCCCTGTGTTTTTTCTATGCGCGGAATACTCATGATTGCACCGACGGTGTGGACAATGAGATTCGGATTATGTAGTGCGGCTTCTACAACTGAGGAAAGATAAACAAAGGGGAAGCCAAGTTTGCTCAACTTGGAGGTTGCCTCAGTTCGCCTATGGGAGGGATATATTCCGATAGGATTTCTGACGTTCCGGAAGCCAACTTTAATGAGACCGGGACTTGCGATTCTGCAGTCGATAAAGGAACTTTCTGCTTCTGCTATGATAACATCGCTTCGAACATTGTGCTTCAACATATACGCGGTGGATAAATAGCCGGGATTGAACAAGACAATCTGGTCTGCTCGCAAATGAGGAATCATTCTCTCGATTAGTGGCTCATGATATCTAGTTTGTATATAGACAATAACAATATCACAAACAGATAATGCTGACAGGTCGGTTGTAATGGTGGGGATTCTTGTTTCGGAAATAATACCATTTTCAGATAGAGCAATCAATCCACTGTTTTTTTGCAAATGCTCAAAGTTTTCATTATGCATTGCATTAGAGGTTTTGATTAGAGTAACATCAATTCCACGAAGAGATAAATCTGCAGCAACAGCACAACCGCCGTTACCAGCACCGAGAATTGCGACTTTCATAACTTGTACTTCCTTTTTTGTGTAATTTAAATAGCTGTATTTGATACAAATGAGTAGAATGACCCAATGTACGGACTGTATTTTTATACTATTTCAGCTTTCGATACATCTGATGGATGAAAGGGAAAAACTTTTTGATGCCATTTTTAAAGGAACGCCAACGGAGACTTCTGCGACGGCAGACGTTTGCTTCTCTGTTTTTGAAGTCAAAGTTCAGCATCCATTTCAATCTTTTGCAGTTTGGATCTTTTTTGAGGGTTTTCCAATCTTTTCGCAGAGCATCTTTCATGTAAGTCCATGTGTTCTTAGGTATGGACTCATCGCTTAATGCTATGACGTCATAGATTCGCTCGTATATATCATCATCCAATTCGAAGCCGTAGTCAGCAGGATCGCCCTGGGCAATCCACAGACCTACAATTGTTCGATAACACTTTTCGCAGTTACAACAGTTTTTGCCTGTTTGTGTTTGCCAGCACACATGAAGAGGCATCCTGTGATGCTTATTAAGACGGAAATAATCAACGATATCCTGAATCTTGTCTTGCCGATTGTATTCAAATGCATCGTGGTGAGTTTGACACCCGCAAAACGATACCAGATTATCTATGCTGGGATCGGAGGCACATCGAACTTTCCCGTCTGCAGGGCAGTTTGAAGATGCGATATAAAGATTGCGGATTTTGTGAGCCCACACATATGGAGCAGCGTGACCAATGATGGCCATGCCGTGTTTTACACCGTACCACCAATCCTTTTTAAGTTCTTGGATATGCTGACAGGAAATATAATGCTCATTGTCAAAAGCACGAAAAGAACTACGTATGGTTACGCTGGGAAGATCAAAGGCTTTCGAACCGTTGGCAAGCATATTCTCCAGAGTTGTCCAACCACCCTCATTGTCATACCGGACATCGGAACCCCAAATGGACAGAAGGTGAGGTTTTTCCGAGATGTGACGAACGAGGGTATGAATTGAGTCTGCGCCACCGGAATAGAAAACAGCACTGCCGGAACCGGTTGCATGGTGTTTTACGATTTTACCAATCTTGATATTTCCGGACCAATGAGCCTCGGGGTACATTTCTTGGAAGCTGCAGCGTAGTTTAGGTAGTGCTTCTGCAAAATCTTCATCTAACTCGGGTATCTCAAGGATAGCATTTGCGATCCAAGCAATGGGAGCTACATTGCATACAAAAGGAATAGCCGCAATGGAATCGGGCAGATCCGTTACGTCCATTGGATATTCTATAAAGAAGGGGGTGTCTGTGAAGTATTGAGATAGAGAGGAACTAAAGGAAAAACTATACATTATTGTTTTTGAGTCTTTCTTTATCTGGGTTAAGGAAATACGATTCATAGCTTACCTCGAAATCTATTGAATATTAGAATGCCAATAGATGATAGAGTTATGCGTTTTAAATTACAGAGGAAATTCTTCTAATACTGTAACAAATGTTGTTCCAGAAAAATCCTTGGCAGCAAGCAAAGCATTGGACTCTACAACTCGGCGATTTTCAGGGGAAAGTGTAGGAAGGAGGTCGTGAACGGGCCAGATTTCAAATTTATTTTCAGAAGTATAGATAACTTTTATGACAGAAAAGGTGTAGTGAGTGATCGACTTTTTTTGACTATCAACATGTGCATGGACGGCAATGGAATAGTCCCCTCTTCGGTCCAATGGGGGGCGAACAGTACCGGAACATCCAAGAAAATCACCGATAGCATAGGTGGCTAGTTGGGATGATGTCGGAAGTTGGATACAACCGTGTATAACGTGTTCGTGGTTTCCAATTATTATCTCAACGCCATTTTTGAGTAGCCATTGTACAGTTTCTTTTGTGAACTGGGAAGGTTCGGTGTTGAGCTGACCACCTATATGCAGATAAATGGCAATAAGGTCAGCTCCGTGTTTCCTTAGCCAACGTATATCCTTCATAAGCAACTTTCTCCGATACCATCCGAAAGTTTGCTGCTCGAACCATTGGAGGTTTTTGTTTCCGGGAAAGCATGCTTCGCTGAAACGCGTGCGAAGTTTACTCAATAGACCATTTGGATGTTTTGTTGTATACTTACGCCAAGGGTCGTAGGGTGCAAATGCACCTTCTTGTTCTTGTATCAGATCTACGGCCCTTCTATCCTTGAAACGAAGATGATTTTGTGCGCTTACAGCATTTGTTCCATAAGTGTAAGCAAGGATACCAACAGAAACTCCTTGAATATCCATAATAAGCGGTTTGCGTGGTTCCGTCAAATCGTAGGTACCGCTATGCTTTAGACCAATTGCATCAAGGCTTTTGAGAGTAGAGAGTAACCCAGGGAGCCCGAAGTCCAAACAATGATTATTGGCGGTGGAAACATAGTTGATACCGGAACGTTTAACAGCTTCGGCAAATTCAAAAGGAGAGGAGAAAACCCAGCGCTGTTTTGAGAGAGTTGTGTTATCAAACGAAATTGGGGTTTCTAAGTTAGCAAACACATAGTCTGAAGCAGAGAACATTTTGCGCATGGGGGAGAAAATAGAAGTAAAATCCAGTTTCTGTGTTGTTGGGTCGCGATAGGGTTCAAAATTGCTTGACAGAAAAGTATCGCACAGAATATCCCCTACAAAGGTTAACCGTAAATCACCAGATGTTTTTTTTATCATATACTACGCCTCCCCTTATTACAAGTATTTTTAAATATAATCAATCGAGATGTACTGTTGCACTGGTTAGATATCCGTTATACTGTATTGACCACTTTTGGTTGTGCATAAAACCTTGGGGTTGTAAAATTTCAAATGAATAGCAATTAGCTAAGACGTCTAGGTATTCAGCTGCACCATATTCATTTTGACGAGAAAGAATTAGCTTCATGGTAAAGCGTCCAGGAGCTATACGGGATAAATCAATTTCAAACGAAATCTCTTTTTGCTTGCCCGTGGTCAAAATGACACAGGGATTGGTTTTCATGCTTGTAATTGGTACCCCCTGGTGGAGAATAAAGAACCCGATCAAAACATCAGAATAGTCTTTTTTACAAGAAACTATTAATTTGCCGCGGAGCTTTGAATTCATCTCATACACGGCTTTCTCGTTTTCCAGTTCAAGCCACTCCATTTTGGCGGAGTCGTTCGATACCCAATCTTCTCGGGGAAGAGAACTGAGATTGATTAATGATTCTGCGGAATTATATATGCCAAGATAAAGCTGAATTGCCTCGTCTACATCACCCGAAAAAACAATCTCACCTTTGTCCAGAACAATGCAGCGGTCGCAGAGCTGGCGGATGGTGTTCATGTTGTGGCTGACATAGAGAACAGTACGGCCTTCTTTTTTGGCGGCGTCACGCATTTTGTCCAGGCATTTTTTCTGGAATGCCATATCGCCAACTGCCAGGACTTCGTCCATAATCATGATTTCAGAGTCTAAGTGGGCGGCTACGGAGAAAGCCAGTTTCACATACATGCCGCTGGAGTAACGCTTAACGGGAGTGTCAATAAATTCACGAACCTCGGAGAATTCGATGATATCTTCCATTTTGGCATCAATTTCCGCTTTGGTCATGCCAAGGATAGCACCGTTCAGATAGACATTTTCTCTGCCGGTCATTTCACCATTGAAGCCGGTGCCCACCTCCAGCATAGAGGTGATACGTCCATAAATGTCGATTTCGCCATCGGTGGGAGCGGTAACGCGGCTCAGGAGCTTAAGCATGGTGCTCTTGCCGGCACCGTTGCCGCCGATGATACCAAGGGCTTCACCCTTGTAGACAGTCAAATCAATGCCGTTGAGGGCCATAAAGGTTTGACCAATGAGCCGTTGGTCCTGGTCGATCTTGGTGTTAGGATCTTCTTTGCCGCGGACTCTTGCCCACCAGCTTTCCAAATCTGCACGGAGAGTACCACTGCCGATCTGACCTAATTTATACATTTTTTTTACGCCGGAGAGTTGGATTGCAACCTCTCGTTGGGAAATGTTTTCTTTCATATAAAAAACTCCTTATATGGAAATCACGGAAAGAACGAGGCTTTCAGTGCATAGCTACTTTCCGCTAATCTGAAACGGGGGGCAAACGGGATCATTGCTTTTTGAAAGGAAATCTAGTCTTAGAAAGGACTTCGAAGAAGGTCCAATAGAGATACATACCCTTTGGATATGCAATGTTAAAGATAGAAGGATGACTTCTGATCGTGGGCTTTGGGGCTGACCTGTGCTGCCGGAGCGCGGATCGGATTCGCTTCCTGAGTTTCCTTAGAAGCATTGCGCGCTTGGGAAGAGTGCTATTCTTAAGTTTGCGATGGAAGTGTTCTAAATCGGATAAATAGAGCTTATAGATATACGCGTACTCGGAGAGAAGATCCTTTTGCAGAAAGAAGGCTAACTGCTCTTATCGTGCGTCCAAGGAAACAAGATAATCAGCAGTCCATTCAGACTGCATAAAGCTGTTGGCTCTTGTGTAATAGTAATACTGTGCCTCGTTTACATATGCAACATGGGACCGGGAGAACAAGATGCGATAGGTAGTAAACTCATCCTCATGACGAACACCTACGGGGAAGCGAATGTCCTGTTCCCGAATCAGGGACATACGGAACAGGGTGGTACATACGGACCAACCGTATTTATAATCTAAAATATCGAAATAATGCACAGTCAGTGCTTGAGAGCTGTTCAAGTGGGCCACATGCTCCGGAAAATCGCTTAGCTCCAAGACAGCCCCTTCCGAATCCACGAAGGTTAGCCCACCGTTGGCCATATCCGCATTCTGCTTTGTTGCTGCGGAATAGAGCCATTCCAGCCAGTCCGGCTGCCAATAGTCGTCGGAATCGCAGAAGGTAACGAAGCTTCCGGTTGCACAGACGAGCCCGGCATTCCGTGCAGAGGATAGACCACCGTTTTCTTTGTGTATCACCCGAATGCGGGAATCATTTTTAGCATGTTCCTCGCAAATCTCACCGCAGCGATCCGGACTCCCGTCATCTACAAGGATTAGTTCATAATCCTCGTAGCTCTGAGACAGAATGCTGTCGATGCAGCGACCGAGATAGTCTTCCACACGATATACGGGAACGATAATGCTAATGGTGGGCATAGGGAACTCCTTCTGTAAAAGAATGATTGCGGCTCATAATACTATGATATTCCCTTGGTTTAGACGGTATCCATGAAGGTCTTCTCTACACGGTTGAAAATCATAATGCCGAATAGGGCAACTGTAATTGAGAAAACCCATGAGATAGCTACATATGTGGGCACAATGGTTCCTTGTCCCAGAATGGCATAGCGGCAGATCTCTGCGGGAGCAGTTGCAGGGTTGATCATCAGAATGGTTTTGATGGTACCGTCTCCTAATTGTGAGAGTGGGTATACAATGGGGGTGGCATACATCCAAAGCTGTACACCGAAGCGCACGAAGACGGACAGATCGCGATACTTAGTAGTCAGGCTGGAAATAATGATTCCAACACCCATGCCCATAAGACCGAGGTTCAGAAGACAAAGGGGGATGAGGAGCCATGCCTCCCAGTGAGGCTGTACTTCACCTTTAATTACATAGTAAAGAAGGAATGCCAAAACTAACAACATCTGCACGCAGAAGCGAATGGCCGCACTCAGTGCATTGGAAATAGGTGTCGTCAATCGTGGGAAATAAACCTTGCCGAAAACACCTGCATTTCCGCGGAAGGTGGATGCGTTGTCACCAATGCAGGAGGCAAAAAAGGCCCAAATAGCGTTGCTGCACAGATAGAAGAGAATTTGGGGCAGACCGTCAGTACTCATACCGGCCACACCACCGAAGACGAAGGCGTACATAAGGCTGGACAGGAAGGGATTCAGGAAAATCCATAGGGGGCCTAAGATCGTCTGCTTATAGGTCAGGACGAAGCTCCGCTTGGTAAACAGCCAAATCAGATCCTTGTACTGCCATACTTCTTTTAAGTTCAGCTCAAACCACTTCCGCTTGGAAGTAATATGAGTGTGATAGGTGCTTTGTGGTGTGATTTCTTTAGCCATGATGTTTCCTCACTTTAATGTCTTGAAGGGCTTGCTCAAAGGTGACTTTGGGGAAGACCTCTAATTTTGTTTGTCTGCTTGCATTGTAGATATGTACGTTGTTTTTGTCGATGAATTCCTTCATATCCATATAGGAACGGGTAGTTTTGCCTAAGTTATGCTGTACCTCAGTGGACACATCATCATCATAACCCTCACAGAAGTAATTTTTGACACCGGGGTCAATAATGATCTCGCCGGTTTCTGTGATGATCTTATCAAAATTGTGGTCGACGCCTAAGAGATAGATGTGACGGTATCCCATATGTATGGCCAACTGCATACAGGTAATGGTAACCGTACCGCGAATATTGACCTGTTCGGTGCAGTCCAAGGAGAAGTGCCCGGGAACATCTTTTGTGTCATTGCGAAAGAAATGATGGGCGCCTTTGACCTTCGCACCTAAGTAGAATCTGTTTTGCAAAGGAATAAACTTATGCTTTACAGGAAGCTTGTTGATCTCCGGGAGGATATCCCGGATCATGACTGCATCCGTATTCACATAGTAGGTGGGAAGCCATGGTGTTTGGGGGAAGATCCTGTAAATGCGGTTCACCGCAAAGCTATGGATATCCTCTTTGTGGAGTGTAGTAAGATCCTCGGCACTCAGGCTGGGGCCGTTGCCGATAATAAAACAGCTTTCTCCCAAATGAGAGTTATGAATTTTCCTCAGATAGCGTGCGTGACAGGTATGTCTAAAATGCTTGAGAACAAAAGTATAATAACGAGCTTGCAGTGATAAAAGGGGATGGATCATAATATATCTTCCTTGAATATAGTTATTTGTGATTACGAATGCCGAAAGAGACCGGCTTGCGGAGAGAAGCTAATCCTGAATATCATATCCTTTGATATAATTTTTAGCATCCTTCATGAAGCTGAGAGTAATCAGCACAATTACCGCCCCAATGGGGAATGCAGCGATGATACTGACAGATTGCAAATTGCTCATGGAGCTGTCAGAGAAGACCAGTGCAATGGGGAGAACAATAAGAAGAATGCACCACAGGAGCTGGATCAGCTTATGAGGAGCCTCGTTTTGATCCAGCTTCTTATAGCTGTAGCAGGCACCTATCAAGGCGATGGAATCAAAGGAGGTCGCATAGAAGGCTACCATGGTGAGGAAGACGATCAATAAAACCAAGGGAGCACAGGGCAGGGTGTTGATGATGTCAATAATTAAGGCATAAAGATCTCCGGTTTCCAAATAGGAAGTGATGAAATCTGCAGCACCGGAAATCTGCTTACCCATGGAGTAATTACCCAGAACGATAAAGCTGACAATGGTAGATCCGACACCGAAACCGTAACCGCCCAAAATGGTCTGACGGATGGTCCGTCCCTTGGAGATGCTGCCGATAAAGAAGGGGGCAGCTACGCACCAAACCATCCAGTAGGCCCAATAGAAAATAGTCCAATTCTGAGGGAAGGAGCTTGTACGCTGGGGATCGGTATAGGTAGAGAGCTCAAAGAAGTTCTGAAGCATTTTGCCGATAGCGGAAATGCCGGAATCAATGATATATCTTGCTTCTCCGCCGAAGAGAAGGACATATGCCAAAAGACCGAAGAATAGGTAAACACATACTTTAGCAAGTAAGCTGATGCCCTTAAAGCCGTGGAGAAGAGAATAGGTGTAGACCACACAGGTGAGGATCAGAATCACGATAGTAACAACGGTACGATCCAACTGAATGTGGAAAATTTCGTTAATGATGCTTGCCATCAAGGGAGTAGCCAGGCTGAAGGTTGTAGCAGTTCCTGCAAGGAGGGCAAAGACCGCCAGCAGGTCGATCAGTCTGCCCAAAAGTCCGTCAGTATGCTTGCCGAGGATGGGGCGGCAGGCTTCGGAATACTTCTGCCGTTCCTTTTTGCGTACGTGGAGCATAAATCCGAAGGCTACAGCGAGAACCAGGTAAAATCCCCAAGGGATCAAACTCCAATGGAAAATGGGATACACAGCGGACCATTCCATAATGTTGCCCTTTTCTGCAATGTAGGGATCTGTTGCATAAAGGATCCATTCGGAAAAGGAATAGAACAGAATATCGGCGGCTAAACCGGCGGTGAACATCATAGAGCCCCAAGCCATAAAGGAATACTTGGGCTTTTCGTTTTTGTCACCCAAAACGATATTACCGTATTTAGATCCGGCAATGAACATGGACAGCAGGAAAATGCCCAATCCAATCACAAGATAATAGGTGCCGAGGGTGTCGCCCAATACGAAACGGATCTGCCCGATGATGCGGTTGGATTGCTCCGGCAGAAGGAAGAAGAGAACGCTCAGTGCAACTATAATGACAAGGGGAACGATGGTGATCATCCAATCGATTTTGTTGGCGTTTGTGTTGCTTAATCTATGTTTCTTCATATACTTAATCTCCAAGGAAGTATTTGTTGTAGAAAGGGTCTGCGGCGGCTAATTCACTGAGACAATCAATTTCCTGTACGTCACCGGCGTTTATGGGAAAGACACCCAGATCGTACTCCTCCGGGTAACAGAACAATGCTACATCGTCCCAGTACAAATGCCGGAGCTTTTGCTCCTCGAAAACTGTCTCAAGGTGCTGTTTTAGCTTTCTGCCGTCTTTTGCGGTCCAACGGGATATGCCGAACAGCTGCCAACCATGGGCACCGCCGGTACGGCTGCAATGGGTGACAGTGTCACCGTTTAATGTCAAGAGCCACTCCTTGGTATGCTCCTCTGTCCAAATGGCGTTATAGCCGGATTTCGGAAAATCACGGGACAAAATGTGATGATTGTGAATGATCTGATCCCCGTCAATAATCAACACATCCTCAAGATGCTCCCGGGCAATATAAAGGGAAGATATATTGTTACAGGTGTCAAAGTAAGGATTTTCCAGCAGAACAATATTGGGGTAGCGCTCCTTGAGGCTGTGAAATTGTTCCTTGAGGTAACCGATGACCACGTAAATTTCAAAAATGCCATTGGCATGAAGCCCCTCGATGACGGTCTCGATCATGGACCGACCATGGACCTTGACCAAGGGCTTAGGGGTTGTTAGCGTGACAGGATTCATCCGAGAGCCTGTTCCTGCCGCCATAATGACGGCTCGTTTTATCTGATGCATGGGAAACTCCTTTTTCTATGACTGTTGCTCTCCCATAGCGGCTTTGGCAATTTTGGAATACTCCTTGGCATAGATGTACTGCTGTAGAGAGTACTCGCCGAATTCAACACCGAGGATCCGCTTGTATTCGCACCAGTTACTCCAAAGTAAGCCGCAGGCGGCGATATAGCAGTAGATTTTGATCCTTGTAGATCGGGAACACCCCTCCGGGAAATAGGCATCGATCAGCGCTTCAATGTGCTCCCTGTCATACATGGCGTAGATGCAGAACATTGCAATGTCAACATGGGGGTCCTGCATCCCTGCATACTCCCAGTCGATCAATCGAAGCTCCTCATCCTGTGCACCCGGGACAAACAGAAAGTTATCCGCAACGGCATCAATATGAGACAGGCAGTATTCAGAAGCGTGCTGATCTATGTAGGTGCGAAGGGAGAATACCTGCTCCTTCACGGCGGCATAGTCTTTGTAATAGGAGGGGATACCGTTCCACAGACCTTCGTAGTATTGGATCTGATCAAAAATATCAAATATATGATCTACTGTGATCTTCTTTTCATGGAAGGCTCGCAACTTTGACATGGCCCTTTTCACATCATACGGATCGAAGGGGTCACATACCCGGGCACCTTCCAGGAATTCGGTGATCTTGTAGCCGTTTGTGGGGTTGATATAAACAACATTGTCACAGATCCCTCGACCATCCAAAACAGAATAGACGGTATACTCCTGGTGCCTGTTGATCAACTTGTCTGTTCCTTCACCGGGAATGCGCATAATGTACTTCTTACTGCCGTTGCGGAACAGGAAGGAACGGTTGGTCATGCCCTTTTTCAGAACAGCGATGTCGGTTATTTCGCTCTCGGGGATGGACAATGCCTCCATAATGGTGGTGATGGCATCGGACTTTAAATTGTCAGAATCTGAGTCGATGACTCGCAATTGTTCATAGGTATTGATCTCTATGACGCCTTCCTCGGAGACAATATTTGCATACACCAGCATGCGATCTCCGGCGTATAGTGCCCTCTCCCAAAAATCATGATCGAATAGAGGCTGCACACACATTTGGGAGATCCTCTTCCGAATCACTTCAGCTTCCGGTGGGGTCAAATAAGCAATGCCGATCATTCGATTTCCGGGGGTTGCAGATCTTACAAGCTGATGCTTCCTGTTGACGGTTACAGTGCTGTCTTTGTGAAACGCATCACTGACCATATACCAGGAATACAGTTCGTTATGATGGAACGGATTTTCTTCGCACCACAGGTCGCAGGGGATAATATAGGCATTTGACAGGTGATCGAGAGCTAAAGAAAGAGAGTGAAGGTTGTTCTTTAAACTATATTCTGAGTTATATATCAAGCGTACTCCAAAGGTGTCCCTTAAATATTCAAATCGCTCTTTCATGAAGCCTACGACAACATGGATTTCTCGAATACCCACATCATGTAGCTGACGGATCAATCGTTCAATGAGAACCTCTCCGCGAATGGTCAGGAGTGCTTTCGGCGTTTCGATATTAATGGGAACCATTCGCATTCCAAAGCCGGCCGCCAGGATCACAGCCCGTGCAGGCTTTTGTCCCTCCAGCAGAGAAGTGGCTTTTGCAGTTAGACCGCCTGCTTCATCCAAAAGGCCGCCTTGCTTTAGAAGTGTTAGGGCTTTGTTAACAGATCCCAGAGAAATCTTGCAGTACTTTGACAGGTCCCTTTGATTACGGAGAGGAAGCTCTGCCAGGGCTAATAAAACATCATAGCTATTCTTGTTCATTAAATCTGCACCATCCTTGTTTCGTGAACACGGTTTATTGTAGCAGGAAATGAATGAGTTGTCAATACAATGTCACGAGGGTAAAAATACCGGGGTGGTCGTATTCACATGAGTGAGGTTACGGTTTGCATTCGCTCTGTTGATTCAACTCTCTTAAAACATCTCTGTAATCTGTTTCACAGCAATAGATGACTTTGCCAAAGTAAAACTCGTGTCCTGTTCTCTCGGCCTCGGGAGGGGGCGTCATGTAGTCTCCGTACAAGGAGGTCAGGACATAATCAATATTTCCGGGAGCAGAAAACATAGTATCCTCAAACAAGATCTTGGTGGAACTCTTGTATGCAGAGCAATCCATGGGGTAATTCAAGTTATGGGCGACCATGGACAGGCGTTTGGATGAGGACGGGTTTTTCATAATCAAGCGGAAGAGTACGGTAGACAAGGCGGTACGTATGCAGCGGGGGATTTTGTAGAGAAGCTGCAGAGTCCTGTTTCCGTCCGGTTCGGACGGGGTGACAGCAGTGACATATTCCTTAGCCAACAGAGTCCGGCAAAATGCAAACAGACGATCCTGAAGATGCTTCGTAATCTTGCCTTCGTATAATCCGGTGAGCGGGAAAATATCGAGACCGATGCCCCAGTGTATGCCCTCCCAGTTTTTCCATATAAGAGGGAGGGAGGTAGTGCCATTTGCACATACCTTTGCCCACATTTCGTTGTACCCTTTGCAGGTTTTGTAGGTTTTCAGGAACAGGTGATCAGGCAACTCCTTCTTTGCAATACGAAGAAAACGACGATAATCCTTCAGGGGCATTTCGATATCCACATCATTGTCCCAGGGAATGAATCCCTTGTGCCTGACAGCACCAAGCAATGTGCCGCAACTGATGTAGTAGCATATATGATGCTTATCACATAGGGCAACAACATCCTTTAGGATTTTCAATTCCAGCATTTGAATATCTCGAATGTCCGATTCTATGTACATTTTCAGACTCCTTCTGTTTCGTGATTGATGCAGCAGCACATACGGTTGTATGGTTGTGCTGAGGATCCGCAGGAGATTTCCCCGGAAGGGGGAGATGTTATTTCCGGAATAGTCCTATACAGGCACGAGCAACCCTGACAAAGTAAATAAAGAGCAAGGGAGCACCGATATATTGTGCGATTTGCTTGCAGGTAAGGTGGTGGGAATGGTCACAGTAGAAGGTATACCACATCTTCATATACTGTTTTTTGGAATAGCCGATAAAGTCGGCCTTTTCCTTCAAAGTAAGACCGTGGCCTTGGGGGCGTTCCAGAAAACGCTTGTTGCCGGACATTGTCAGGCCATCGGGTTGGTATTCGTAGACCCAGATAATATCGTCGTAGATGCGAACAAGGTAGCCGTCGTGGGCCATGCGATTCCAGGTGACAGCGGGGGTAATGAAATTTTCGCCCTCAAACTCCGGGTACTTATATGCTTTCTGGATATCTGTATAGAAGACCCAAGCCCGCTCTCCGTCAATGGGATGGTCGCAGTATTCGGCGTAGCGCTCTAACAGATTGGCATCCCGGTAGGGCTCCGGCCAGGGAGTGTTGGGAGTCTCTGTAGGACTGGTGCCCAGATTACCCACTACACCGCAGTATTTCTTGTCCCTTGGAAGAGTAGATTCCCAGTGTGCGATCTTTTCCAGTGCGTCATCGGTCAGGTAATCGTCGCTGTCTACGTTAAAGAACAGGAAGCCTTCGGCAAAGTCTACACCGTAGTTAATGGCACGGCACTTTCCTCCATTCTGCTTCTTATAATAACGGATGGGGAAATCGTTGCCTTCCTGCTGCCATTTTTCAATGACTGACTGGGTATTGTCTGTAGATCCGTCGTCTACGATCAACCATTCAAAATCCCTGAAGCTTTGACGTTGGAGGGAGCGGTACAGGTTTTCGATAATATATGCACGATTGTAGGTAGGTGTGAAGACAGTGATTTTATGCTTATAACTCATAATGGTACTCCTTGATTGAGGTTAGGATCCCATCAATCTCTGCGGTAAATATCTCTTGTATATACTTTGGCCCAGCAATCTGCCAGCTCATCTGCATAGCGGTTTGCGATGATGACGGAGGTCATGGATTTAAATTGCTCCAAATCGTGGATCACGCGGTTGCCGCAGAAGGAAGCCTCCTTTAAGGTGGGTTCATAAATGACCACTTCTACCCCACGGGCTTTGATCCGCTTCATAACGCCCTGAATGGAGGATTGGCGGAAGTTATCGGAATCCGCCTTCATAGTTAGGCGGTATACACCTACAATGGGCTTGGCCTCACCGGAGGTGCGGTTGTAATACCCTGCTTTTGTCAGAACGCGCTCAGCAATAAAGTCCTTGCGAGTACGGTTGGAGTCTACAATGGCTCCGATGATGTTTTCCGGCACATCTCGGAAATTTGCAAGAAGCTGCTTAGTATCCTTGGGCAGGCAGTAGCCGCCGTAGCCGAAGGAGGGGTTGTTATAGTGCATACCGATCCGGGGATCCAGGCAAACGCCCTCAATGATCTGAGCGGTGTTCAGCTCCCGAAGCTCTGCATAGGTATCCAGCTCGTTGAAGAAGCTGACGCGGAGGGCGAGGTAAGTGTTGGCAAAAAGCTTCACGGCTTCAGCCTCGGTGGACTGGATAAACAGAGTGGGAATGTTCTCCTTGATGGCGCCCTGCTGCAGGAGGGCGGCGAAGGTATGAGCGGCCTTTTCCATTTCGGGATCATTCTCAGGCAAACCTACAATAATACGGGAAGGGTAAAGATTGTCGTACAGAGCACGACCTTCTCGCAGGAACTCCGGGCTGAACAGGATCCGATTGGTTTTATAACGAGCACGGAGCTGCTTGGTATAGCCTACGGGTACCGTGGACTTTACGATGATGACCGCTTTGTCATTCAGGGCAAGGACCTGCTCAATGACCGACTCTACGGAGGATGTATCAAAATAGTTGGTCTCCGTATCGTAGTTGGTAGGGGTTGCAACTACAACGAAGTCGGCATCCGTGTATGCAGAGGCACCGTCTGTGGTAGCAGTGAGATGCAGAGGCTTCTCAGCCAAATATTCAGAGATCTCACGGTCTACAATAGGAGATTTTTTGCAGTTGATCAGATCTACCTTTTCGCGGATCAGGTCAACAGCAACGACTTGGTTGTTTTGCGATAAAAGAACAGCGTTGGACAGGCCTACATAGCCCGTTCCGGCAATAGTTATTCTCATATAGGAGCTCCTTTACATATACCAAGTTTCTTTAAAAAGTAGACATTGGAAATGGCTACTTTTTATAGCCCGTAAGGGCGTAGAAACTTGTATGAGACGTCTTTTGTGTCACTTGTGGCACAAAAGCTTCAATGAAAGGTGTCTACTTTTCATTGAAAAATAGTATTACTCTCTCTGCTCCCACCATGTCGGGGGCACCGCTCCCGGAGGAAGAGGCAAGGGGCGAGTGCAAATTTGGTAAACAGCTCGATAAACCGGGAAAATGAACGTATATGGGTGCTTTTTAGGGGCTCAACGGGTGGTTGGGGGGGGATTCTACAGGGGTTTTAAACTAATGGATGATTGATTTATGGGTGGCAGTATGCTATACTCGGAGCATGAAAAGCTTGAGGGATCGGCTTTGCGGGGATTCCTCGAAAGGAGAGTTTCATATGAGCAACCATACAATAGGAGAACGGATCAAATCCCATCGGACCCGATTGGGTATGACCCGGGAACAGCTTGCACGGTGCTTGGGAGTCAGTCCTCAGGCAGTGAGCAAGTGGGAGCATGGGCAGTCCTGCCCCGATATTTCTATCCTGCCGGAGCTGGCATCGGTGCTGGGGACCAGCATTGACGAGCTGTTGGGAAGAGGTGCAGTGGCAGAGAATAAGCCGGAGCAGAAGGAGGAAGCAAAGGTCATTACCACCTCTGACTGGAACCGAGATACCCTTGGGCGAAAGGGTAGCATTCTGTTTGCCCTGTATATTCTTGCCATAGGCGCACTGATGCTGGTGAATAAGATCTTCCAAGTGGATATGTCCTGGTGGACTTTGGCGTGGACCTTGGGCTTGTGCTTTGTGGGGCTCTACGGCCTGCTGCCTCGATTCTCTCTGTTCAGCCTGACCCTGAGTCTTGCGGGTGTGTATTTGCTCTTATCTAAGTATGAGCTTTTCGTGTTTACCTTTGAATGGAGTTACGTGGTTCCGGCATTGTTCCTTCTTTGGGGCATAAGTCTCCTTATAGATATTTTGTTCAAAAAGAAGTCTTTCGTGTCTGTATACCTTACATCCAAGGATGGAGAGAGAAAGCAAAGTGTCTGCCAATGTAATGACGGATGGGTTGACTGTGAGCTCTGCTTTGGGGAGCATAGAGCTGTGATATCCACCGATCTGCTTAAGGGCGGACAGATCGACACCAGCTTTGGCAGCTTTGCTGTTGACTTTTCAGCCTGTTCCGCTGTGGCATCTGATTGTGTTATAGATGTGGATAACAGCTTCGGGTCTCTCACACTTTTGATCCCAAAGAGCTTTGCAGCAGAGATCCTGGAACCCGATTCCGGTCTTACAGCCGCCTTATCAGTAGAGGGCACATCGAATCCTAATAACAAGCTTTTCCATAAAACAAGGCTACCTCACCGTAAAAAGTGAGGTAGCCTCATTTATGCCTGGTATGATCATTTTCGTTTAATCCGAGTATATAGTCGGAGGATACATGGTAGAATCTGCAAAGTGCAATCAAGTGACGAACGGGAAGCTCGTTGGCACCACGTTCGTACCTGGCGTACATGGTTTGGGATGTTTTTAAGTATTCTGCAATTTGTGCTTGGGTGAGGTCTCTGTCCTCCCGAAGATCCCGAATTTTCTTCACATAATATTCCACCTATATCACCTCCTTAATGTTTGGTGTTATTTTACACCAAAAAGAGGAGAAGATATTGACCTTAGTAAATATCTTTACTATAATAATCAAGTATTGTATGGAATGCGGAAATCATAATGGGTAAATCCATAAGAAGGGGGTGGAATTATGAACCGAGGACCGTATCCGAAAATGTACGCCATTTTATGTGGGGCGGTGTCTGATGCCATTGATGCCTTGCAGGATCCGCACAATGGATTATATGCACGGAGTCTCTTAGAAAAGGCAATTCTCCATGCCGAAGAGCTATACATATTGTGGGAGGAGGAAGAAGGGGAATCTGGAGAATAAAGGAATAAATCATAGAAAAGGCTGTCTTAAAATGATCCAAAAATCGTTTTAAGACAGCTCAATCTCTACTTTTGGGGAAAATATTCTTCGGCGAAGTCGACTTTTTCTACTTGGAAGGATCTTCCGTTTAAGTATTCCAAGGCACCGGCATCGGTGGTGAAGGTGAAGGTGAGCTTATAGGAGTAGAGGGCTTGGTAGCGGCGGTCGTAGCTCTTGTTGAGCTTGCCGTATTTGCCGTCTCCCAAGAGGGGGTGGCCTGCGTGGGCGAACTGGGCACGGATCTGGTGGGTGCGGCCGGTGATGAGCTCACATTCTACCAGGGACAGACCGTTACGGGTCTCCAGGACCTTGTAACGGGTCTCACAGCTCTTGGAGCCGGCTTGGGGCTTGTCTGTGACGAAGACACGGTTCTTGGCGGCATCCTTAAAGAGATAGCCCTTTAGGACACCCTCGCGGGGCTTGGGCGTTCCCTCTGCAATGGCAAGGTATCGCTTGTCCAGCTCACGGTCCTTGATCTTCTGATTCATGACACGGAGGGCCTCGGCGGTCTTGGCGGCAATGACGATGCCCCCGGTGTTCCGGTCGATACGGTTACACAGGGCAGGGGTGAAGGAATGCTCCTCCCGGGGACGCCATTCTCTCTTGGCATAGAGGTAGGCTTGGATATGGTCAATGAGGGTCCTGCCGTACTCAGCACCGTCGTGGGGGTGGACGGCTACGCCGGGCTTCTTGTCTACCAGGAGCAGGTGGTCGTCCTCGTAGACGATGTTCAGCTTGGGAGCCGTGACGGTCAAGTAGGCATTATCCTCGCGGGGAGTATCGAAAAATTCGTCGTTAATATATAATTGCAGGGTGTCCCCCTGTACCAGGCGGTCATCCCGATTGGCACGTGCGTTATTCCGCTTGATCCGCTTTAGGCGGATATATTTCTGTGCCAGGGAAGCAGGGAGCAGGGGAACGGACTTGGCAAGGAAGCGGTCTAACCGCTGACCTGCATCATTGGCACCGATGGTAAATTCTTTCATAGGAAACCCTCCGATCAAAGGTTACTGATAATACTATGCAACAGAACGGAAGGAAAGTCAAGAATTATTTGAAACAGAACGAGAAATTCCAAATCGCTCCCTTGGAGCGATTTGGAATGAATATTGAATAATTGTGGTATCCCTTCGGGATGAAATTAAAATAATGGGCCCGCCATACAAAACGTATCTATTTTTTAATTCTTCGGCGACATTATTCATTCTTCATCATTCATTATTTAATATTCACTATTCCGATTTGTTGCGACCGAAGGG
>JAZNYV010000104.1:0-2793 GCA_045594585.1 Faecousia sp.
CCGTCCATTTTGGGCATCATAATATCCAGGATCATAAGATGGATCTCCCGTTCTCCCAGTGCCTCCAGAGCTTCGATGCCGTCATAGGCCTTGTATACACCGTAGCCCTCCCCCTTGAGGAAGATGGCAATGCTGTCCACGATCTGACGGTCATCATCTACGATCAAAACGTTCATGCTTTCACCTCCACCTACAGCATAGCATAGAAATCTTAATATTCGGCAATGAAAAATCTTAAGGTTTCTTCATAACTTTATCACAAGATCCCCATATACGTCAAGGGATTGGCTATTGACGACACTGCAAAATAATGGTAAACTAATATAGTACACCCATTATATTATCGTTGGTAATTTACAAGGAGGATACTACGAATGAAACGACTGCTTTCCCTTTTCCTGGTCCTTTGCCTATGTCTGCCTGTGCTAGGGGGACTCACCCGGGAGGTGCAGGCTACTGCCACTGTGACCTATGACGATGTGATTGCCGCCGCTGCGGTGGTCAAGCTGAACATGGACGAAATGATCCTGCCCAACGCTATCCCCGTAGGAAACACTGCCATTACTCCTGCACAGTTCGAGTACTTGGCCTGCAAGGTGGTCATAGGGATCAACGGCGGAACCACTTCCGGCAGCCTTACGGTAACGGCCATGAGCGAGGCACCCAGCCCCTCCGGCTCTGCCAAGGGGCAGGTCCCTCTGGCTGACTTCGTGACCATGGCAGGGAAGATCGTTCCCTTTATGGATACCAACGGCTATGCTCCCAACTATTCCACCAGCAGCACCATCGGACAGATGCATTACTTTGATGTAGTTCATATGTATGCCAAGGTTTTAAACTTCTACAAGGAAAACGGCAAGCTCCCCAACTACAACACCTCTGTGGGCTGGTCCGGCACCTACGGAGAAAATGTTCTTGTCTCCATTCCGGGCATGGATCCTGCACAGACCTTGGCTGCTACGGAGCTGTATCAGCTCCCTGCCAAATATCCCCGTGCCAGCGGTGACTATTATCAGAATATGTCCTACGTGGTCAAAACCCGTATGGGGAAGATCATTGTCATTGACGGCGGCTATTCTACCGGGGACTATGATCCCAAGTACCTCTACTCCTTCCTCCAACAGGTAACGGGGAAGGCTGTTCCCCACGTGGATGCCTGGTTCTTTACCCATAATCATAACGACCACTACGGTGCCTTCCGTGGGATCGCCAATCTGTATCCCGACGGCATTACCGTAGATACCATTTATCACCGCTACCCCACTGCAGAGGAGATCACCACCTATTTCGCCGGGGACAGTCCTGCAAGCAGAGTCACCGCTCTGAGCTATATCCCCAATTCCGCTAAGAAGCTGAAGAACGCACAAGGCGGTCCTGTGGAGTTCGTCACCCTCAGCTCTCTGATCTCCGGAGGCTGTAACGCCACTCTGGACTTTGACGAGGTCCATATCGACGTGCTCATGACCTGCGAGGATCTCTTCCGGGAGTGCGACAGGGATACCGCCACCTATTCCGGTACCCTTGCCGATTCCGCCTATCCTGCCTTCTCCAACAAGACCCTCAAGCAGTTGGTCAGCACCAACTTTAACGAATCCAGTACCGTCTTCCGTATGACCGTACCCGGTAAGTCTATTTTGATCACCGGTGATGCCGCCTTTGCCTGCGGCGTGGTCCTGCAGAAGTACCATAATGCGGGGGTGTTCGATCTGAAGTCCGACGTGGTCCAGGTCGCTCACCACGGTCAGCAGGGCCTGCAGAAGGCGGTCTACGCCCTGGTGGATGCAGACGTAGCCCTGTGGCCTGCTCCCTCCTGGGTCTATAATGCGGCCCAGTCCGCTACCAATGTCCGTACCTACTACGCAAGACAGTGGTTCAAGGAATGGGGCACCACCAACTACGTATCCTACAACGGTCCTCAGACCTTCAAGTACGGCATCCTCCGTTCCTCAAGCCCTGTATCTATCCCCGAGGAGCTGAAGGACTATGTCTTTGATGCTGAGTATTATGTAAACCGCTATACAGACCTGCAGACTGCCTATGGCATGGATGAGGGAAAGCTCTACGAACATTATGTAAACTACGGTATCGAAGAAGGCCGCTGTGCCTCTCCCTACTTTGATGTCAAGTTCTATATGAATCAGAACGGTCAGGCCTTCCGTGAGGCCATGAAGGGGGACTACGAAAAGGCCTTTAACCACTTCCTTGAAAACGTCAATTCCACCACCCTTATGAAGCTGTCCGAGACCTTCGATGCCGCCTGCTATGCTACACAGGAGCCGGAAGCAGGGACCACGAACCTGGCTCTCCTGGCCCACTTCGTCACAGAGGGAAGCAAGAAGAACGCCCCTGCCTCCACTACCTTTATGGATCCCGACGGAGTCCGTTATCATGTGAACTGCACCATCCTTCCCGGCGTAGATGCCTCCTGCACCGCAGAGGGCAAGACCTGGGGAGCTGCCTGTGAGGCCTGCGGCGTGACTCTTGTAGAGCAGGAGGTCATCCCAGGCAGCCTCCATACAGAGGTGGTAGATCCTGCTGTGGCTCCCACCTGCACTGCCTCCGGCCTTACGGAGGGGACACACTGTGAGACCTGCGGTGAGATCCTCGTGGTGCAAGAGGTCCTTGACCCCACGGGCCACAGCTACACCTACGAGCCCCTGGATGCCGCCGCCCATACCGTAGGCTGTGCCAAGTGCGACTACACCGCAACAGAGCCCCACAGCTACACAGAGGGCACCTGTGTCTGCGGCGAGGCAGAGAGCAAGGAGCCAGTGGTAGATGAAGCCATTGTGA
>JAZNYV010000105.1:0-9865 GCA_045594585.1 Faecousia sp.
GTACACCGCTGTGCTCTCGACTCATGGCCGTCTGCAACAGCTCCGCTATATTATCACATGATCTCGTTTTTGTCAAGCACTTTTTTAACTTTTTTTGAAGTTTTTTTGAAGTTTCTTGCCTTTCGAGGTCCGTGCCTCAAGTGCTCCGATATAATAGCAGACGATTACCATTTTGTCAAGTGCTTTTTTCGATTTTTTTCGAGCTTTTTTGTTCTTTGACATTTTGACCAAATTTACTCAGTTTGTACCTTCTTCACTTGCTTTTTTGTCTACTGTCAGATATGATATAGTCGTTGGGGTCTTCCGAGGCCGCCTACATACTATGTTAAGGAAAGGATATTTCTATGAGAAGATCTATGTTCGCATTGCTCCTGGCTTTTGCTATGGTGCTTTCTTCGTCGTTGCCGGTCTTTGCATTTACCGACGCAGAGGAGCACTGGGCTAAGGAGTATATTGACAGTGCTGTCGAGGCCGGCTTATTTAAGGGTGTTACTGAGGATCTATTTGCACCGGATTCCACTATGACCCGTGGAATGTTCGTCACTGTCCTGGGCCGCTTTGAGGGGATCGACACGGAATACTGGTCCCGTGAAGAGGCTCCCCAATTTTTCAAGCAGGACGTTGATAACGATGACTATTATGCCGCTCATATTCGTTGGGGTGTTGTAAACGGCATCGTGAATGGCGTCAACGATTTCCTCTTTGCCCCCGATCGTCCCATTACCCGGGAGCAGATGGCAAAGCTGATCTCCTATTATTTAGACTCCATGGGCCACACCTTAAATGTAGATACAGAGTCTGCGGAGTCCATCACCTTCTCTGATCAAGAGGATATCTCCTCCTGGGCAACGGATTCCGTCCTCCGTCTATGTAACGAGGGGATCCTAAACGGCTTCCTTGAGGAGGACGGCACCTATACCTTCCGTCCCACCACAACCGCCACACGTGCCCAGTGTGCCGCCGTATTCTGCCGTGTGCAGGAGCTTCTGATCCGCTCTGAGACTCCCCATATTCACGCAGAAGCAGTCACCCTCAGCGAAGACGAGATCACCCTGGACGAGGGTGGTGCCTTCCAACTCGAAGTTGAGACCCATCCCGAAGATATCGACCTCCTATGGCGGAGCTCTGACTCTGATATTGTTACCGTGACCCAGGACGGACTGGTTCGCTTTGTTGCTCCCGGTTATGCACAGGTCTACGTTTATGCCCGTAACGGTCTTTACGACTTCTGCCAGGTAATTTGCACAGAGCCCCAGGATGACGATACCAATGATAACGGCAGCGGCAACGAAGACGACAATAGCAACACCGCCTCTCTCCCCAACGCCAATTGGACGAAAGAGGAAAAGTGTTTGTTCATGTTCGGAGAAAACGTGAAGGATCCCCGACTGTACTACAACGGAGATCGTACCGCCACAGAAGCTGATATGGTGGAGGTCGATATCCAAGCCTGGTATCTGAAATCCAACGGAGAAAAGGAGCCCCGTACCTGGACGCTGAAGGTCCACAAAAGTCTTGCAGAAACTGTAAAGGCGATCTTTGACGAGATCTTTAAGGGTCCCGAAAAGTTCCCCATTCATGAGCTCTACTGCTATAGCTGGTCCGGCAAATCCGAGCATACCATCGGCTCCGCCATTGATATCAACTGGTCCGAGAATTACTACTGCGATCCCAACGGTAATGCGATCGTAGGCAATTTCTGGAAGCCCGGTGAAAATCCCTACTCCATCCCTCCCGATGGCGACGTTGCCAATGCCTTTGCAAAATACGGCTATGTTTGGGGGATCAACTGGAACAGCGGATATAAGGACTATATGCATTTCTCTTTCTTCGGAACCTAATACTCTATTTCATACATTTAGCAAAAACGGGTCTGTCTCACAATGTGAGACAGGCCCTATTCGTTATGGCAGGTCTTCCAGAATGCCGTAGGCGATCAAGCGTTCCTTCTTGGCATTCAGCAGCAGGGTTCCACCAGCAAAGAGACTCATTCCAATGCTTACGCCTATGGCCAAGGCATAGCGTTCCATCCCACCCGTCATAAGACGGAGGCCAAAATCGCCGGTTATGAAGCTACCTATCACTATAAAGCAAGCAAGGACCATAGCGATCCGACTGAATACCAACGCTCTGCGGTAAGCACGGTAGGCAAGGAGTGCCTCCCCCTCCCAATCCGACTTGTCCAAAATCTCCTTATAGCCCTCAGGATTCTCCATCTCCATTTCAAGGGACAGCTTGGCAAGTGCCTTACGTCCTGCCTTGGTAGGACGGTCCAATGCCTTGCGGATCTCCTCATGGGTCATCGGAACTCCACCTCCATTCCCTTAAGGTGCATGGGATTGATAGCAAGCTCTACGGTCTGCCCTACCCTACAATCCACATCGGTCACATCCACTGCACAGTGGAGGGAGCCGATAGCTCCTACTATGGGGCAAGCCTTGCCGGATACAGGGACATAGACCCGAGGGCGTTTCAGAAGGTTCTTAAGCTCCCGTAAGCCTCCCCGGAGGCAATCCACCACACGGGAGCGGTCCTCCTTGCAGCTCACCTGCAAGCCGTTACACCAGCCTACCGGGAGAATGGCGAGGACCGTATCTCTCTTAGCCCTCCACAGGGCACCGTAGCCGGTGGAATGACCCCCGGGCAGTGTACGCAGCTCCTCAATGGTAGTCTCTGCCCGTCCCAAGGGTCTCAGCTCCGTAGGGAAGCTCATTCTGCCCAGGAGAGCCGAGCCCAACCGCACTCCTCCCATGTGCATATGAGGATACTTAAGAAATGCGGCAGAATTGCAGCAATGCACGGTCCCAACATCACAGCCTGCCTGTTCCAATGCGGCTACTGTCCTGTGGAACCGGTCAAACTGCTCCCTCGTAACAGAATCATTGCAGAAGGCACAGTTAAAATGGGTAAAGACACCGGTGACTCGGATATGCTTATCCTGTCGGAACAGGGCGATCATCTCAGAAAGCTGAGACGGGAAAAAACCGTACCGCCCCATGCCCGTATCAACCTTGAGATGAACGGAAGCAGGTCCCTCCACTGCGGCATTGATCCGTGCAGCAGCCTCTAAGGAGCCGACTGTAAGGATCACCCCCAGCTTCCACATCCTGCGGATCTGAGCAGGGTCCGTAAGCTGACGAAGCATGAGAACGGTAATATCTCGAAAGCCAAAGGAACACAGTGTCTCCGCCTCTGCAGGTTCCGTGACACAGAAATGGCGAAGTCCCAAGTCATAGAGCTCCTCGGCAAAGGCCGCAACTCCCAGACCGTATCCGTTAGCCTTCACCACTGCCCAAATGGGGGTGGTTCCTGCTTTCTCCCTAAGGACTCGAACATTATGGGCAAGATCTTCTCTTGAAACGACGTAGGTGCTCATGGGATCACCCCTTACGATTCTTGATGCGATAGAGCTTGGCCGCCAGGTTCTTATAGGCCAGGCTCCCCTTCTCCGCAGCGAAGTATATCAGCTTGTTCTGTACGTAATCGTACTCGCCTACGAACTCCGTAAAGTCACCGCCGAAGCCTTTCTTAAACCGATAGAGTCCGTAATGGGGATTATCCTCGGAAATATCACCGGAAACACCTCGGAAGTCATAGACACGGCAATGATTCTCAATGGCCCACTGCATCATACTCCACTGTAGGAGGTAGTTGGGCATGAGATTCCGATGCTCATTGGAGCTGGCACCGTAGAGGTACCACACCTTGTCACCGTAAAGGATCGCAAGAGTCCCGGCAATGGGCTTGTCCTCGTGGAATGCCATATACAGACGGCACTTATCTCCTAAATTATCCAGCATAGCCTCAAAATACTCGGGAGGACGGGTAGCAAAGTTATCACGGAGGCCTGTCTCGATCATGATCCGTGCAAATTCCGGCACCATTTCCTTGCCGCAGAGACGGATCTCGACCCCCTTTTTAAGAGCCACACGGATATTGTAACGCCATTTTTGGTGGAAGCCTGCCTGGATCTCCTCTTCTGTCCGTCCGTTTAGGTACAGACGGAATACGTACTTGGGCTGAATGGCTTCAAAATTCTTACCTGTGTCACGGGTCCTAAAGCCGTGGTCCTCCAGCATTGCCGCAAAGTCCGTATTGGAAGAAGGGACATCCGGATCGATCTTGATCACATAGGCCTTTTCTTCCTTGGCAAGGGCCTTGGATGCATCCATGAGCTCTGCAAAGGTAGCCTTGTCCGTCAGATCACAAACAGGACCGCGGCAGGCATACATCATATTACGACGGACAATAGGCATACGGCGGATCAAGAAGGAGATCGCTCCCTTGATCCTACCCGTCTCGTCACGGCAGACAATAGCCTTCCAACGCCAAGCGGGCTTCTGCTTGGCCCACAGAGCCGATTGTGCAAAATGCCCCTCGGGATGGCTCTCCAAGAAGGCTTCATATTCGGGAATCATTTCTTTTGTAACAATTTCAGTCATACAGCATAGCTCCAAACCATTATATTTGTATATATAATATCATATTTCCCATTCTTTTTCAATCCTTGCTTGGAAAAAAGCTGTACCAAAACAGAAGAAACGACAATTCCCCGAAAGGATCGTCGTTTCTTGTCACCGGTATATAAAAATAAACAGACTAATTCTTCAAGTCTCCCAACGCTGCACGCACAGCCGCAATCACAAAGGCAGAAAAAGTACATTCCTTGTCCTTAATGGCATTTTCAACCTCATTAACAACATCGCTTGGAAATCGAATTGTCTTATTGACAGCAGGCGGAATCTCCGGAATTTTAAATTTGCCCATCGTATCATCCCTCCAGGTGCATTGCATTTGCACTGCTATGATACGACAGATTGCTTTAAAAATATGCATTGCAATTGCATTGCAAATCTGTTATATTACTAAGGAGGTGATAGTATGGCTGAATTTTGCTTAGATTGTTGGAACAAAATTAACATGACCCATGATTCTAATACTATTATTCGATTAAAATTAGACAACTTTTAATTGAATCTTTTTGTGCCGAAAGGCACAAAAAGCGTCTCATACGAGTTTCTACGCCCTGACAGGCTATAAAAAGTAGCCATTTGCATATGTCTACTTTTTAAAGAAACTCGGTATAAATGGAGATATTTTCTGTCCAAATAGGATGATCTGTACGAAGAGTGTGGGAAATATAAAAAGGTTATCGTCGCAGAACGACTTTGGTCACAAACACAAAGAAAGCTGACAGAAACGATAAATTCTCATAAAAAATAATCTCTTGGCATTATTCCATGAAAAAAAACGTTGTCTTTCGTCAACGGTTTTTGGTGCGAGGGTTGCGGCTTGGACGCACACGACTGTTGCCACACGCCCCTCAAACCTGCCTGTCTACCGATTCCAGCACACTCGCATATGCACTTTGCTCCGCTATTATACAGCGGATTTTTGAATTTGTCAATAGTTTTTTTCACATCTTGCAAAATTTTCTTTTCTCTGATACAATAGAGGTATGTTACACATACGGAAATCAATAGATTGGAGGAGCTGTTATGGCTCGTTTCTTTGTAGATCCCTCGGAAATCAATCCTTCCTTTATGGTCCTCACCGGTGAGAATGCGGCTCACGCCAAGGTCCTGCGGTTAAAAAACGGAGATGAGATCACAGTCTGCGACGGAATGGGAACAGATTACCGCTGTACGGTCTCCGATGCTGCTCCGGGGCAGATCAGTCTGGTCGTCCACAGTGCAGATCCCTCCAAAAGCGAGGCCGCTGTAAAATGCCGTGTGTATATGGCACTGTCCAAGGGAGACAAATTTGAGCACGTGATCCAGAAGGCGACGGAGTTGGGTGCAACGGAGCTGATCTGCTTCCCCTCTGCCCGCTGCGTATCCCGTCCCGATGACAAGGCTCTGGGTAAAAAGCTGGATCGGTGGCAGAAGATCGCCGCCTCTGCCGCAGAGCAATCCCGACGGGGCATCATTCCCACAGTCCGCTCTCTCCCCTCCTACAAGGCCGCCATTGAGGAGGCCGCAAGGGCAGATCTGGCTGTTTGCTTCTATGAGAACGAGGAACAGCTTACCTTCCGTGCCGCTATTGAGGCCACCCCCTTCGCCACAGCAGCGATCCTGACCGGTCCCGAGGGCGGCTTTGAGCCGGAGGAGATCCTGCAGGCACAGACCGCTGGATTAAAGATCTGCACTTTGGGCAGCCGAATCCTCCGCTGTGAGACCGCTCCCCTGTGTGCACTCTCCGCTCTCATGTATGCTGTTGGCGAGTTTTGACGGTTTTTTTGACAACTTTCATCATATTTCGTCTTTCCCTACTTGACGAAAAGCACAAAATATAGGATAATAAGATAATAAGGCTCCTTTGAATGAGCCAACAGATAGCCGTAAGGAGGGCATACGATGATTGGTTTCTACGATTATACCGTCATTTTAACATATATGAGTCTCGTCTCTGCCGTAGGAGGCATTGCCCTGATCACCAGTGACCATCCCATTTTAGCAACCTTCTGCCTGCTGTTCTGCGGATTGTGTGATATGTTCGACGGCAAGGTAGCCCGCAGCAAGAAGAACCGAACCCCTGAAGAAAAATCCTTCGGCATTCAGATCGACTCCCTGGTTGATGTAGTCGCCTTCGGTGTCCTGCCGGGAACCATGACCATTGAGCTGTGCGGCCACCGCTGGTATGCATATGTCGTCTCTGCCCTGTTCGTCCTGGCCGGTGTGATCCGCCTGGCCTATTACAACGTTACGGAGGAGCTTCGTCAGAAGGATACCGACGAGGTACGCAGGTCCTACTCCGGTCTGCCCATTACCTCCTCGTCTCTGATCTTCCCGTTCTTTTTCTGCCTGATCTCCGTATACTGTATGCAGCAAGACCATATCTCTCTGTTCCTGGAACTGTTCCGTCGGAACGGCTTCCGCTTCGCCCTCTGCGGTATTACCGCTGTCACAGGACTTGCCTATATTACCCCCTTTAAGCTCCGCAAGCCTCGATCCCGTGAAATGTGGATGCTCCTGGTCTTCGGCTCGGCAATGGCATTGGTCCTCTTGATCGTATATCTGAAATTTGTACTGAGATGAAAAAGCTTCTGATCATTATGAACCCCTGCTCCGGCAAGAAGAAGGCCAACAGCCATCTTGCCGACATTATATCCGTCTTTAACCGCGCAGACTATGAGGTAACGGTTCACATGACCGCCGCCCGTGGGGATGCTACCGCTGTAGCTGCTCAACGAGGAGCCTGCTACGACCTGCTGGTATGCATCGGAGGAGACGGGACCTTTAACGAGGTGATCACCGGGCTCCACAGCAGCGGTGCCTCCACCCCCATAGGCTATATCCCTGCAGGCAGTACCAACGATTTCGCCAGCAGCCTGCATCTGTCCAGGGACACTGTGTCCGCTGCCAAGGATATTATCGAGGGCGGTGCTCGCAGCTTGGATATCGGCAGGTTCAATGAACGGTGCTTTTCCTACATTGCCTCCTTCGGAGCCTTTACCCGTGCCTCCTACGCAACGCCTCAGAGCTTAAAGAATCTGCTGGGGCACACTGCCTACCTCCTGGCAGGGGTAAAGGAGATCGCCTCCATCCGCAGCCATCGGGTCAAATTCACTGTAGAGGATGGTAGCGTATATGAGGACGATTATATTTTCGGTGCTATCAGCAATTCCACCTCTGTTGCAGGGATCCTGACCCTGGATCCCAAGATCGTGGATATGAATGACGGACTCTTCGAGCTATTACTGGTACGCAAGCCCCGCAGCCCCCTGGAGCTGGGAGATTGCATCCTGGCTCTCAAAACCCAGGACTATAACAGCCCCATGCTGACACTGGTCTCCTCCTCTACTGTATTGGTGGAGACTGCTGAGGATCTGGATTGGACCCTGGACGGAGAGCACGAAAAGGGCAGACCTTTCTGCACCGTTACAAATCTCCACAGTGCTGTAAATCTGATTCTTCCTTAAGTACGTGCTGTCTTTCGGGGTCGTTTCACCGAGGGACAGCACGTTTGGCATAACAGAACAAGGAGGTCACTATGCAAACCATCTGCAAACGGCTCCGCCGCGGGGAGGATCTTCTTCTTAGTATCCGTGCCCTGGCAAGGGAGCATCACATTGCCGCAGCAGTGGTCCTGTCTGCAGTAGGCTGTATTTCAGAGGGACGTGTGCGGGATGCAAGCGGTGCCACGATCCGTCACATCCCGGAACACTGTGAGATCCTCAGCCTTAACGGCACTGTCAGCCAGGACCGATGCCATCTCCATATTGCCCTGTCCAAGGAGGACCTGTCTACCGTAGGGGGACATCTGTGTCAGGGCTGTGTGGTAAATACCACCTGTGAGCTGGTCCTGGGAATCCTGGACGGTTGGAAGATCGATGTAGAATTCGATGCGGAAACGGGCTATGATGAGCTGATCTTTCGGGAGGGAACACTATGAAGAACACCACACTCTGTTATATTGAAAAGGACGGCTGCTATCTCCTGCTCCATCGTATCAAGAAGGAGAACGATCTGAACAAGGATAAATGGGTGGGCATCGGCGGCAAGTTCGAGGAAAACGAAAGCCCCGAGGAGTGCCTCCTCCGAGAGGCCATGGAGGAAACCGGTCTGACCCTTACAGACTACCGCTACTGCGGCATCGTCACCTTCGTCTCCAATCAATGGGAGGGGGAATATATGCACCTGTTCCATGCCACGGGCTTCCACGGGGAGCTGATCGATTGCAACGAGGGCACCTTAGAATGGGTTGACAAGGAATTCTTTGCCTCCCTGCCTCAGTGGGAGGGGGATCGGATCTTCCTGTCCCTTATGGAGCAGAGGGTCCCCTTCTTTTCCCTAAAGCTGTGCTATGAGGGAGACCGATTGGTCTATTCCGCTCTGAACGGGAAGAAGCTGTAAAGGAGGATTTGCCTATGTTAGAGCTGAGAGCATTGACCATGGAATCCATTGCATTGCGGTTAGCAGCCGCAGTGGTCTTAGGCGGTATTATCGGCTTTGAACGGGGGCGGAAGAACCGCCCTGCAGGTCTGCGGACCAATATGCTGGTATGCATCGGTGCCTGCATCGTTATGATGACCAACCAGCACATCTATCAGGCCTACGGCACGGGAGATCCCGTCAGAATGGGTGCCCAGGTCGTCAGCGGTATCGGCTTCCTGGGAGCAGGCACCATTATCGTAACCGCCCATAATCGGATCAAGGGTCTCACGACTGCCGCAAGCCTGTGGACAGCGGCCTGTGTAGGGCTGACCTTGGGTGTAGGTCTGTATGAGGTAGCATTCATGGGCTGTGTGTCCATTTTCCTGGTACTGACCCTCCTGCATCTGTGGGACAATCGGATCCACCGCCATACACGCAGTATCGACGTTTACATTGAGCTGGAGATCGGGATCTCCCTGGGAGAGTTCCTCCGTTGCTTCCGAGAAAACGGCTTGGCTGTTTCCGGTCTGCAAATCGAACAAGGCTCTCACGCCGAAGGTGTGTCCTTCTTCGCCACGGTAAAAACCGGAAAGAAGCGGGATCACACCCTCCTCTTAGAGGAGATCCGTGCCCTGGAGGGCATCCGTTTCTGCGAAACCCTATAACATACACATCACCGCAGAGGAGGCTTTTGTGCTCGCTCTGCGGTGATTGTTTATGATACTAGGGAACCTCTGATTAAATAAACACTACCACATAGGTTCCGGATATGGTATAATAAATCCATCAAAACAATGGTGGTGCAACACAATGAAACAAGAAACATTCACAGACATCGAGTACAGCTACCGCAAGAAGAAAACCAAGCGAGAAGAATTTTTGGAAATCATGGACGAAATCATTCCATGGGATGAGTGGGTAGGAGTCATCGAGCCCTACTATCCCAGTGGAAAACGTGGTCGTCCGCCGATGGGGATCGAGAAAATGCT
>JAZNYV010000106.1:0-60239 GCA_045594585.1 Faecousia sp.
GCCTACAATGCCGCCTGCTACACTGCCGGTATTTTTTACATAAGCGTTGTTATAGCAATCTGTAATGGTGACTGTTCCGCTGAGTCGGGCGATCAAGCCACCGCTGTGGCTGTCAGATGCCAGAACATTGGCACGGTTGAAGCAGTTTTCCACTGTGATCGAGCCACCGTAGCCGATCAGACCTGCCGTTGCCTTACCTCCATAGACCATGCCGCTTTCGATGCCGAAATTCTTGATGGTGCCGCCGTTGACCCTGCCAAAGAGGGCAATACCGTCCCCTCCCGGCTCGTGGATCAGCAGATTCTTTACTACATGGCAGTTACCGTCGAAAATACCTTTGAAGGCATTGCTTGTTCCGTTCCCACCAATGGGATGGAAGGTACGGCCGTTCATATCAATATCCTCCATGAGCTTAATGGTCTTTCCTGCAAAGGTTTCTCCATTTGCTACCATTTCGGAAAGGAGGCAAAGCTGTTCCACATTAGAGATCTCATAGATCCCCTCTGCATTTTCCGTCAAGGTGGTAGCGGGATCGTGATCCTGCAGGAGCTTTCCTGTATTGCTGATCCCCCAGCCGGGGAGCTGGGTCGTGTCTACGGGCTCAGAAAGGACAGGGGTAAAGAAAACGGTAATGGAAGCACCCGTAGTCTTGGTCAGCTTGATGACCAGCTTGCGATAGCCCTCATTGGCATTCTGCCCACTGGGGTTAGGAGAAGAGGACAGAGGCTTTGCCTCCATTTGGGTAAACTTTGCCTCATCGGGAGAGCCGATCTGGGCGATAAGCTGTTTTCCGTTCTGGGTCAAAGTGGCAGTTTTCCCGTCGGAGGAAATGCTGATATCCGCCTGGGTATGGACAAACCAATAGACCGTGGATGCAGAGCTGAGGGAGAATTCGTCTCTCAACCGCACCCGTGTGCGATCATTGAACAGAGCCAGAGAACGCTTAACGGATTTTGCTCCGTATCCGTCATAGGCATCCATCATATCTACGGTCGCATAGCCGCCGTCATAAGCACTTGCGTAATCTGTGATCTGACACTTTGCATCGAAGACCTGTCCCCCTGTGGCGTCGGGATTGATCACAAGGGTGTTCTGCCCCTCGGCACGCTTCCTGTAGTAGTTCCAACGGCCCTCGTTTTCTCCACGGGACATATAAGATGGCAGATCATAGCTGTCCGAGCCTAATTCCACGAACCAATACTCTCCCAGAGCTTCCATAACAAAGGTTCCTACATCGAAATCGGAATGTCCCGTCTGATTGTAGCCGGATTTAATGGCAGCATAGATCTGTGCCTCATCTCCGGGGGCACTGCGGAAGGAGGCAATGGATTCGTACACATCGCTCTTGACAAAATAGTCAAGCCGGGAGGATTCCTTGGTCCTTCCCTCAATCAATTCCGGATCATACCAGAGCATAGCAAGGTATTCATCATTGCGGTCGGTGGTTCCCTGATGCTCCCGCTGATGGATCGACAGGTGGGGCATATTGTAGCGGTTTGCATACCAGTGGAGAATGGCAGAATTACGGAAGGTAGTGCTGCCGTCACCGTAATTGAAGTTATACAAATAACCGTTGGTTGCAAGGAAATATTCTCCCGATTCCTTGACCCCCTCTACCTCGGACAGCCCGAAGTCTGTACCCAGGACTGTGTTCAGAGCCTCCATGAAATAAACGGTAAAGGCAAGACCTACTGCCGCATAGCCCGGGCCCTCGGGGTAGGCCCCTCCCGGGGCAAAGGTCAGGGAAAGCTGTATATTGGACACAGCGTTGGAAATGATAGTAGCACATTCTGAGGGATAACTCTCAAAAACGGACAGGGCTGCTATGCTCAAGGCACCGTTGCACCAAGGATTCCAGTTATTTACCTTAGTCATACACTTGGGAGGCGGATTCTGGGTTGCAATGCCGTTTTGATACAAGCCCTTCAGAACCGCTGCTCTTTGGGAATCAGTCATGTAATGATATAGCCAGTCATAGCCGATCGCTACGGCGAAGCACATCTGTGCCGTACTTAAGTAATTATCAACTGTGTCCCAATTCTTGAAGCCAGAGACATTGACCATTTCTTCTACAGCTCGCTCTGCAAATCTGCCCTCGCCGCTGATCTGGAATGCCATAGCCAACCAAATGATCCGTTTGGTCGCATCCCTGCTGATGGGCCCTAAGGTCCCATTTGGGAACTCATACTTTAGGAGGGGTTCCTCAAGGGCAGTGAGGCAGTAATTGTAGATCCTGGCATAGAGGACCTTCATATAAGGATCCGTTTCAACCAGCTTACGGACTCTTGCAAAGTCATCTTCGCTCGCAAAGATCCTGGGATGGATATTCTGAGACCTTGCCTCGAACAGATCTGTGATCGTAGCTGTGGAGGCACTGAGCTTTCCGGCAGTGGTGGCTCTGGTCGCAGGCTCTTCTGCTCCTGCCTTGGGCAAGGCTATAGAAGGAAGCAACCCCATAAGGATGGAAAAAAGGATCAAAAAAGAAATCGCACGTTTTAACATAAGACCCCCCTAAAAAAGAATTTGATGTATACATTATACCACGCGTTTCCGTCTCTCGCAAGGCATATTCCTCTTAATGTCACAAGTCATTAAAAAACAGTATCAAATAGGCAGATCGGCAAGTTGGGATCTGCAGGGAAAACGAAAAGAGGCCGCTCGTATGATGATCAGCATCATAAGAGCGGTCCTCCTATTGCTATGTTATTACTCCAGGTCGATAAACTTTGCCCCGGTGACCTCATGCTTGGTGTTCACCAGGAGTCCCACCACGCCGAGGCCGGCAAAGAGCAGGCCCAGGGCGATGTTCTTAATGAGGGTGCTGCGGACATCAGGGATCTCAGCAGTAGCAGCTAAGAGGATCAGGAAGCTGTCCTTGACCCCACAGCCGAACTCGCGGATGATGGCGATGATCTCAGAGCCCACGTTGCCTACAAGCACACCGAAGATCACTGCAAAGATCAGAATAATGACCTTGCCTACGCCCTTCTTGCCCTTGAACAGAGTATAGCATTTCTCTGCCAGGAAGCCGATGAGCAAGCCGATCCATGCGGAAATGTAGCCAAGGAGCATGATCAGTGCCCAGACAACACCGCCGCCCAAGGCTCCCAGGAAGGCACCTGCCGCACCTGAGAGATAGCTGCCCTTGCACAGGCGGTCGTCGTTCTCCGTTTGGACCAGGGACTTGAGCCGCTCGCCGCAGGCTCCGTGAATATAGACCGCAATACCGTTGACCAGCTTCCAGCTGCCCCCTGTTAGGATCATGCCGCACTCGGGACAAACATCCATCTTGCTTGCACCGTACTGCTCCAGAAGGGGGATGACCCGATCAATAAAGCCCTCGATCCGTTTCATGGTGCCAACAGTGTCCACGAAAACCACGTTGACCACCTTCTCCTGTGCGTCCAGGGTTCTGAGCTTGAACTCATTGTCCAGGCCCTGGCTCCGCAGGAACTCTACGAAGGCATGACGCTGTGAAGCATCGGGGAATCGGGTGGCAAAGGCCAGAGTCTTAAAGCCGCTGCCCTCAGAGAGGGTCGCACAGTAGCCGCCCAGGGAGCCGTAGGCAACACCCTTTGCTACCTTCATGCCCTTCTCCGCAGCTAATTTCCGTAATCCTGTTCCGATCATAATATCTCTCTCCTTTTTCTCTTTCGGATAGAAACATAGTATCACAGCATTCGACATCTGTCAACACTTTTCTATTAGCCGATGATGGAATCGCAAGAGACGAGGGCGAGAGATCCTGCTCCCAAATTGAAGTTTGGAAAACGCGGGAAGACTTTGTGTATTTCAAGTTATCCGAACTGAAAAGTTGGGGCAAAAGCTCCGACCTCCGCCGAAGCTGATTTGATCAGCGGTGACTCTACTCCCCTGCCAGCTCCCAGAATGCCACCGCCGCCGCTGAGGCCACGTTGAGGGAATCCACCCCATGTGCCATAGGGATCCGTACCGTATAGTCACTGTCCCGAATGGTCAACTCTGCAAGGCCGTCTCCCTCCGTGCCCAAGATAACGGCAAGACGCTCCTCTGCCTTGAGGCGTGGGTCCCGGAGGGACAGGGCGTCCTCTCGCAGAGCCATGGCTACGGTCTTGTAGCCCATAGATGTAAGGATGCTCCGATCCGGCCATAGAGGATCAAAGGTCCAGGGGATCTGGAACACCGTTCCCATGCTGACACGAATGGCTCTGCGGTACAGAGGATCCGTACAATTGGGGCTGAGAAGAATGCCATCCACGCAGAAGGCTGCCGCAGAACGGAAGATGGCACCCATATTGGTAGGGTTCATGACACCCTCTAAGACGGCGATCCGTTTCCCCCCACGGCACAGCTCCTGTACCGTGGGCAGAGGCTTCCGCCTCATGGCACAGAGCATTCCCCTGGTCAGCTTGAAGCCTGTCAGTTGCGTCAGCACCTCAAATTCAGCGGTGTAAACGGGAACCCCGGGACAGCGAGCCAGGATCCCGGCTCCCTCCCCTAAAATATGCTTCTTCTCCATAAGGAAGGACAGGGGCTCATAGCCACCGTCCAGGGCCCGTTCAATGACCTTGGGGCTCTCTGCAATGAAGATCCCCTCCGACCGGTGCTCCCGGTTGAGAAGCTGTGCCTCCGTCAAACGGGCATACACATCCAGCTCCGGGGCCGTAAGATCCGTAATTTCCATGATCCTTTCTTTCATCCTTCTCCCATCCCTATTCCATAGTCAGATCAATGCTCTTTTTTCTCTATTATACAGAATCCGCGGCCAAAATCAAGCCGTCTGCTCCATCTGCTGACTATTTTTTGAAAAAAACAGAATTTTTAAGGAAAAGTCTTTCTTTTCTTCCTAAAATAAGATATAATAAAAAGGTATAGGCTTTTCTATACCATTCCTTGATTTGATCCCTCGGGAGGTCTGCTCTATGACTTTGCAAAGAAAGAAAAAACAAGGTGGGATCCTGCTTCTTTCCTTCCTGCTCCCCTTTGTCCTAAGTACCCTGGCCTGTATTCTCAGGGGCATTGCCCCCTTCGGCACGGAGAGCATCCTGCGCAGTGACGCCTGGGCCCAATATCACCCCTTCCTCTCCCTGTTCCGTCACACCCTTCTGACAGGAGGCTCCCTTGAGCATACCTGGTCCATAGGCATGGGTGAGAATTTCCTGCCTACCATTGCATATTATTTGGCAAGTCCCCTGTACCTCCTCAGTGTTTTCGTGCCGGAGGCTCTGCTGGGGCAGTTTATCCTGTGGCTCACCATCCTTAAGATCAGCTTAGGCGGTCTGTTCTTTACCTGCTTCCTCCGCTATGCCTACAGAGCCGAAGAGCCCATGGTCCCCTTCTTCTCCCTGCTGTACAGCCTCTGCGGCTGGGTGGCGGGCTATTACTGGAACATTATGTGGCTGGATGTATTTGCACTGCTGCCCCTGCTTATTACGGGGACCCTTGCCATGCTTCGGGAGGGGCGGTTCCGCCTGTACACTCTGAGCCTGGCTCTGTGTCTGTGGTGTAATTACTATATCGCCTACTGCTGCTGTATCTTCGTCCTGCTGTCCTTTGTAGGCTACACCCTGTGCAAGTGGACAGGGTGGAAGAATTTCCTGCGGAGCTTCCTCCGTTTCGGTCTGTGTACCCTGTGGGCTGTGCTCATGGTCTGTGTGCTCCTGCTGCCCACTCTGTTGGGAATGCAGAACACTGCCTCTGCCAGGGTAGCGGATTTCTCTCCCTTCCACCTGGTGATCCCCGACGACTATTTCGGTTTCTCCCTGACCACCGCACTGCGTGTCCTGTCTCAGCTGGGAGCCCGTACCCTTACCAACAGCGTGCCTACAGATCTCCGTGGTCTGCCCAATCTGTTTACAGGCTTCAGCGTGCTGATCCTGGCCTTCGCCTTCCTGTTCCACAGGGGCTTCTCCCGTAGGGATCGGCTGTTCCACGGGAGCCTGCTGGCGTTCCTGGTCCTCAGTCTAATCTTCAAGATCACTACCTATGTATGGCACGGCTTCCATTTCCCCAATATGCTCCCCGGTCGGTTCACCTTCCTGTTCAGCTTCGTCCTGCTGACTATGGCATACCGCGGCTACAGCCGCCTGGGAGACCTGGGACGGCGACGCAGGCTCTGTGCCCTGGGCTGTGGGATCATCGTCCTTGTCTTAGGACTTTTCAATCGCAAGGATCTCTCCCTGGGCTATTATGACACTGCTCTGAACCTGCTGGTCCTGTCAGGAACAGCTTTGGTCATGTTCCCGGGCGTCTCTGCCCGCGTCCCCGGGCTCCGGTCCTCCATCTCCAAGAGGCTGTCCGCTGTCCTCTTAGCCCTCATACTCTTAGGGGAGGGCTTCCTCAATATTTACGCCGGCATGGAGCCCGGTCTGGATGAAAACAAGATCATCGGCCTTGCCACAAAGGGGCAGGAGCTGTATGAACGGATCTCTGCAGAGGATCCCGAGCTGTTCTATCGGACGGAATTCTCCTACGAAGGCACCTCCAACGACGGTGCCCTCCACCACTACAACGGCGTAGACGTCTTCTCCTCCACCGCATTGTCCAACCACGGACAGCTCGCCAGTGCCCTGGGCATCCGTGCCTGGCCTGAGAGCAACAGTAATACCTACGTAGAGAGTGCCTCCTTCACCAACACCCTCTGCGGTATCAAATACCTGCTTACAAAAGAAGGCGCTCATTTAAATCCCGAGCTGTATCCCATCATAGACAGCATAGAGGATATTCAGATCCGCTCTGTCCCCTCTTACGTAGGCATCGGCTTTATGACCGGCAGTGAGCTGGGCAGCTTCGCCTCCTTAGAGGAAAACAAGGATCCCTTTGCCGAGCAGGCTGAGATGTTCCGCCTGGCTACCGGCTTAGAGGGGGAGCTGTATGACATGATCTATGACCCGGAGCTCATTGCCTCCGAGCACTGCTCCCTTGAGGTCACAGAGAACAACAGCCAGTTCCTCTACACGGTCCCCGAGGACCTGGACCATGGAGAATTCACCCTCCGCTACACCATGGACCGTGACGGCTTGCTCTGCACCGCCTTCCGTATGCTGGGAGGGGAAAACGTAAATATCTACCTTAACGGAGAGAAGATCCTGAATACGGGAGTCTTTATCCGTGGCATCCTGGCTATGGGCTACGTCCAAGAGGGGGATGTGTTCGAGCTGGTCTTTACCTCCGACACCTACAAGCAGGCAGGCATCAACACCTTCGTAGCCATTCAGAATGATGATATCCTGCAGCAGGGTCTGGACATCCTGTCCGACGAGGTATGGAACATCACCTACGTAGACAACACCACCCTAAAAGGGAACATCACTGTCCTGTCCGACGGTCTGTTCTACAGCTCCGTTCCCTACGAGCCGGGCTGGACCGTTACCGTAGACGGCACCCGGGTCCCCCTCGCTCAGACCTATGACCCCAAGAATCCCGACGTTAAGCTGACAGACGCACAGCTCTGCTTCCCCCTGACTGCTGGGGAGCATGAGATCACCATGCACTACAAGACCCCCGGTTTGCGGCTCGGTCTGCTCCTATCCCTAACGGGTGTGTTCCTGTTCCTCCTTGTGGTATGCCTCAAGAAGGATACCCTCCTGCCAAACCTGATCCCTACTGTAAAGGAGATTGACCATGAATAACTCTTCCCCCCTCCTTAAGAAGGTGGAGTCTAAGCTCCCTCAGCTTCTGTCCTTCTTCCTCCCCTTCTGCATCGTGACTATATGCTATGCCGTTGCAAAGGTCTTCCCCTTCGGCAATCGTCAGATCCTGGCCTCTGACGGCTGGCACCAGTATTACCCCTTCCTGCTGACTCTGCGGGAGAAGCTCCTCCACGGCGGCTCCCCGGAGTATATCCGCACCGTTGGCATGGGCTCTAATTACATTTCCCTCTACGCCTACTATGTGGCAAGCCCCTTAAATTTCCTGTCCGTCCTGGTTCCCCTTAAGTTCATGCGGGAATTCTTCACCCTGACCACCATACTGAAGCTGTCCTTTGCAGGCTATTTCTTCTGTGTCTTCCTGCGTACTGCATACAGGAAGAACGAGATCTCCATGGCCTTCTTCTCCCTATGCTACGCTCTGTGCTCCTGGGCGGCGGCATACTACTGGAATATTATGTGGCTGGATGCCTTTGCCGTTCTGCCCCTGCTGATCGCCGGCATGGTATGCCTCCTGCGAGACAGCAGCTTCCGTATGTACACCCTGTCTCTGACGCTGTGTCTGTGGGCAAACTACTATGTAGCATTCTTCTGCTGCATCTTTGTGCTTCTGGCATTCTTCGGCTATTGTATCGTATGCTGGAACGGCGTAGGGAATTTCTTCCGCCGCTTCCTCCGCATAGGTGTGTGCACGGTCCTGGGTGCAGGCATGGCCGCCATCCTCCTGGTCCCCACACTGACGGCGATGCAGTTCACCTATTCCGCCAAGGGGAGCGATGTTATGCCCCTCGCCATGAATCTGCCCAAACGGACCACCGGCATGAAGGAGCTGGAGGGCCTGTGGGTAGCTCTGAAGACCGAGGTGTTCCCCAATCTTCTGCCTGCCCTGCAGCAGGTGGCATCCCGATTCCTCCCTGCCTATGAGCCGGCCAGCATGGAGGGCCTCCCCAATGTTTTCTGCGGCTTTAGCATTGTGATCCTGTGTCTGTTCTACTTCTGCAACGGCAGGATCAAGGTCCGTGAGAAGCTGGTATCCTTCTTCCTCCTGCTGTTCCTGATGCTGAGCTTTATCTTCCGGATCCTGGACTATATGTGGCACGGCTTCCATTTCCCCAATATGCTGCCCTACCGTTTCAGTTTCCTGGTCCCCTTCGTCCTGGTGTGTATGGCATACCGTGCCTTCCATTATATGGAGAACTTCAAATTCTGGAAGCTTGCACTCATCATCCCCCTTGCCGGCGGTCTCATTGCCGGCGCATATTTCATGGAGGAGGAAATGCCTACCCAGGTGCTGATCTCCTCTGTTGTTGTCCTCGTGTGCTGTATCGCCTTCTTCCTCTTCCACGGACAAAGCGGTGCAGACCGCAGTCCCCGGGTCCGATATGCACGGAGCTTCCTATGCTTCGTCCTCCTGTGCGAGATGTGTCTGTCCTACTCCCTGGGTGTGGATAAGGTAGGCACCAGTGCCTATAGCAATTACCCTAAGGAGGAGGTCTTCGTCCAGGCTCTCCTGGATTACGCCGAGGATATCGACGACGACCTGTATTACCGCACAGAGGTCACCAACACCCAAACGCTGAACGACGGTGCACTGAATAACTACTACGGTCTGTCCGTCTTTAATTCCTCTGCCAACGTAAACTTTAACCGCTTCTCCCGTGCTCTGGGCTTTGCCTCCTGGCCGGAGAGCAACCGCTACGCCTATTACGAGGGTTCCCCCTTCGGCAATACCTTCGCAGGTCTTAAGTATCTGATCGACCGTGACGGCAACCATCTCAGCTCCGCTAACAGCCACGTCGCCACCTCCGGCACCGTTAAGCTGCTGCAGAACAAGAGCTACCTGGGTCTGGGCTTTATGACGGACACCACGCTGTCTGCCTTCCAGGCCCGTGCCGCACAGAAGAACGCCCTCCTGGACCAGGAGGAAATGTTCACCCTTGCCACCGGCATCAGTGAGCGGCTCTATGACCATATAGAGCACAGCAGCTTGGAGACCGAGGCGGAATGCACCCTTGAGGAGGGCACCAATCGTACCTTCTTCCGTTTCGAGAAGCCCAAGAGCAAGTCCACCGCCAATTTTACCATCCGCTATACTGCTGAGGAGAGCGGTCTGTACCTCGCCTTCCTCCATATGCCCGGCTCCGACAAGGTCACAGTATACCGCAACGGGCTGGAGCTCTTCTCCCGTACCTCTAAGGTCCGTACCGTAGTCAACGTAGGCGATGTGGAGGCAGGAGATGAGATCAAATTTGTTTTCAAGGCCAAGAGCACCCATTCCGGCACCATTACTCTGGACGTAGCCAAGCAGAAGGACGGCATCTATGAGCTGGGCATGAACGCCCTGAAGGATGAGACCTGGGATCTCACCGTAGCAGAGGACACCTATCTCTGCGGCACCATTGACGTATTGGAGGATGGTTTCTTCTATTCCTCCATCCCCTACGAACCGGGCTGGAAGGCCTACGTAGACGGTGAGGAAGTGGCTATCTGCGAGGGCTACGACCCCGCCCTGGATGATGTGATGCTTAAGGATGCGGTCATCAGCTTCCCCCTAACAGAGGGCTTCCACATCATCGAGATGAAGTATGATGCCCCCGGTCTTGCAGTGGGTGCTCTGATCACTGTGTGCAGTGCCATCCTCTTTATCCTCCTGTGTGTGCTCCTGCGGAAGGCTCCTGTTCTTGTGCCGGACGTGACGAAGGAGGTCCCTGCTGACCGGGAGCCTCAGCTTCCCATCCTTGAGGACCGGACCTCGGAAACGGAGTCCTCAGAAGAAGGCCTTCCAAAGGAGGATGTCCCCCATGATGAATAAATCCTCCCTCCGCAAGGAGATCCGCAGGAAGAAGGAGGCGCTGACCCCGGAGCAGATCGAGGCCGCCTCTCTGGAGCTGACCGAGCAGTTCTGCTCCCACCCCCTTTACAAGGACGCTAAAAGCATCTTTGCCTATCTCAGCTACAATCAAGAGGTTCGTACAGATCCCCTGATCCGCAGAGCATGGCAGGACGGCAAGTCTGTTGCCGTCCCTAAGATCATAGACAACGAAATGGTCTTCCTCCGTTTGGAGGAGGGAGACCCCATTGAAGAAGGCTATAAGGGCATCCCGGAGCCTGTAAAGGAGGTCCCCCTCCACGATCCCTCAGCCCTGGTCCTCCTGCCCGGCCTGGCCTTTGACCCTCAGGGCCACCGCCTGGGCTACGGTGGGGGCTTCTATGACCGTTTCCTGTCTGCAGAGCCACATCCCACCATCGCCCTGTGCTTCGACTTCCAAATGTTCGATCGGTTAGACACTGAGGACCACGACATCCCTGCAGACGTAGTCCTGTCTGCAAAAATCTCCGCATAATAATCCCCGGGGTTTCTTACGAAAGGGCCTGCGACATGATCGCAGGCCCTTTATCTTTCATACTATATTAAAATATATTGCTGTTAAGGGATTTTCGTTGACATGGGAGGGGAAATGTGGTAAAATCTAAGTTGAGATCATATTCCTCAAAAGCAACTATTTTTCAAAGATTGTTCTGAATCGAGGTAGTGTTATATGGTTATGAAGGTAGCAGTCATCGAGAAGGATCCCAGATTCTTAGACCGTTTGACCGCGGTATTTTCCAAGAATTATGGTGACAAGGTAGAGCTTTATCCCTTTACGGATCCGGATGTGGCCATTTCCACATTGCAATTCGTTAAGCCCCATATTCTCATTGCAGAGGAGTCCATACGACTTCCCTCCCATGCCCTGCCTGCAGGCTGTGCTCTGGCCTACTTCGTCAGTGCCGTAGGCACGGACCAGATCGACGGCCACAGAGCCATCTGCAAGTTCCAACGGGCAGAGCTGATCTACAAGCAGCTCCTGGGGATCCTGTCCGAGGAGGCAGACTCTGCCCCGACCCACGGAGCAGAGACTGCCCTGTTGACCTTTACCTCCCCTGTGGGAGGCGTAGGTGTATCCACTGCGGCCGCCGCCTTTGCCCTGCGGCTGGCTTCCCGTGGACACAGGGTGCTGTACTTAGACTTAGATGCTTACAGCTGTCCCCGGCTGTATTTCCACGGAGAGGGCAATTACACCCTTGCCGACGTGCTTCACACCCTGGTCCACAAGGACGGTAATCTCACCGAGCTCCTGGTTCATGCTACCCGTAAGGATCCACGGGGCGTTTCCTATTTCTGCGAGGGTCCTGCAGACTCTGTCTATCCCTCCCTTACTCCCGAGGACATTGCCCGTCTCCTGCGAGAGCTCCGTATCATCGCCGCATTCGATTATATGGTGATCGACATTCCCTTCTTCACCCTCCTGGAGCAGAAGGATCTGTTAGAGCGGTCCCGTGGAGTGGTCCTCCTTGCAGACGGAACAGAGGGTTCACAGCAGAAGCTGGTCAGAGGCTATTACGCCCTCCTCCATGAGATAGAAGCCGCACAGCTCCAACCGGAGCTGTTCCTGCTGCACAACAAGTGCAACACCTTCCCCATAGGGGATCCCCGCCTTTCCGCCTTAGTTGATCTGGGGCAGATCCCCTTTGTCCCCGGCAAGGATATTTCAGGCCTGCTTGCTTCCGTGGCAGAGCTCCCTGTGCTGGATCCCTTGACAAAACGTAAAACAGAAGTGTGAGGTTTGACATATGAATTTTACCATAGAACAATACGGGGACAGAGCCTATCTGACCTACCCCCTGTCTCAGAAGGACGGCACGGACCCCCTGCTTATGGGAATGCTCCTGAATAACCGTATTCCCGGCTTCGCCGACTTCGGCATAAGGGAGATCGGAGGTCGGCAAGCTCTGTGCTACGACATCCGGGGTCTGCGATCCATGAAGGACCTGTTTGCCCGGACGGTCTCCCGTCACACCCTCCTAAACACCTTCCACGGGATCCTTTCGGCATTGGAGTCTGCACAGGATTATATGATCGAGGTGTCCTCCGTGGTCCTGGATCCCCAATACATTTTCCTGGATCCCACTACCCTCCGCACGGCGCTGATCTGTCTGCCCTTAATGGAATACCGAAACGGAAATGACGAAAAGAGCTTCTTTAAGAGCGTAATGTTTAACGCCATTTTCAACTATAACGAGTCCTGCGATCACGTGGCACGGATCATGAATGACCTTAACAGCCCCAACTTCGATACCGCCGCCTTCCGTGAGCTCTTGGAGGAGCTGGGTGCAAGGACCTCTCCTGCCCCGGAGGCTGCCCCTGAACAGGAGTCCTTCTTTGACTTCTCCATTCCTGCTCCCCGGGAGCAGAGCTCCTCTCCCATGGAGGAGGCAGAGACCCTGCCGTCCGCCCCACTCTTCCAACCGGAGACTCCTGCCCCGGAGCCTGTCTCCACAGCGAGCACAGAGCCTGCTGCCGACCCTCTGTCTATTGCAGATCAGCTCCTGTCTGCCGCTCTGGCCCCGGAGCCTGCCCCCCGTGAGGCAGAGTCTGCCGCTCCTGCAGTCCCCACGGCTCCCCGTGAGGAGGGTGCATCTGCCCGATCTCGCAGAGCCAGAGCCCGTAGAGAGGGCAAGGAGCCTGAGGCCCCGGTGCAGCCGTCTCCCGTAGTCGAAGCTCCCAAGGCCGCTCCTGCCTCCGATCCCTTCGATTTCTCAGACTTCGTCCCCATGGGCAGCAGCAAGAAGACCGATGCTATGAAGGCGGCAGATGCCATCCTCTCTGCCCTGGACCTGCCCACCAAGGAGGACAAGTCCCCCACAGCCTTCGATCCCTTTGCCTCTCTACCCTCCTGCGAGAAGGAGGATAAGGAGCTGCCCCTTGAGGATCCCTTTGCGGATTTTACTACCCCCATCGTTACCTCTCGCAGCAGGACCGGCACAGGAGCCGCTCCCAAGGCAGCAGAGCCTCCCAAGGCTACTCCCCCTGCAAGGGAGCCGGAGTCTGCAGAGCAGGTCTTTGACTTCTCCCTGCCTTCTCAAAAGTCCCCTGCGGTCTCAGATGCTATGCGGATCGCAGACGACCTGCTTTCTGCGGCTTTGGCAGGGATCTCCACCCCGGAGCCTGCCGCACCTGTAGCGCAGATCCCCCCTGCTCCCACCAAGGAGCCTGTAGAGACAGCACCCTCCTACAGCTTGGACTTTTTCTCCTCCGCCCCCTCTAAGAAGACCTCGGCTATGCTGGAAGCAGAGGCCATATTGGATTCCCTGGATCTGTCTGCTCCCCTTACAGAGGAGCCCCTTCCCGCTGCCCCGGAGGCTCCCGTGGAGCCCGCCTCCAAGGCCGCTCCCTTACAGGAGCCTGTCCGCAAGGGTGGCTTCTTCTCCAAGCTCCGCAAGAAGGAGGAAGCACCTGCCCCCGCTCCCCAGACCCCTGCACAGCCCGTGGTGCCCTACTTCGGTGCAGAGGGCGAGACCACGATCCTCAACCTCTCTGCCCAGCCCACGGCTCCCTCAGCCCCCTATCTGATCCGTTCCTCCAACGGCGAGACCATCGTCTTGTCCAAGGCTGTATTCCGCATCGGCAAGGATCGGGACTTTGTAGACTACTGTATATGGGACAACTCCGCCATCAGTCGCCGCCATGCCAACCTCATGGTACGCAACGGAGATGTGTTTATCATTGATACCAATTCCACCAACCACACCTATGTAAACGGGGTCATGATCCGCAGTAATGCAGAGGTCAAGCTGACCCACGGAGACGAGATCCGCCTGGCTAACGAGGATTTCGTCCTCTACTGTGCAGTCGGATCCCATACCATAACCTAAGAAAGATGGAAGCTCCATGAATTTCTATATATCCGCAGCAACAGATACCGGCCCGGTCAAGAAGACCAATCAAGACAGCTACTGCGTCAGGACTTACCGTACCTCTCAGGGTCCCATAGTCTTTGCCATCCTCTGTGATGGCATGGGCGGCTTGGCAAAGGGTGAGGTGGCAAGTGCCTCTGTGATCAATGCCTACCTGAATTGGACAGAGACCCGTCTGCCCCATCTCTGTGCCGCTCCCCTTAGGGCCGAGGAGATCCGACAGGATTGGCACAGGATCGCTGTGCAGTATAACGAGAAAATCAAATATTACGGCTCCCGCTGCGGTATTGCCATGGGCACCACTCTCACAGCCATCCTGCTGACAGAGCACACCTACTATGTGATCAATGTAGGAGATTCCCGTACCTATGAGCTCAAGGACGGTCTGCGGCAGCTCACCCGTGACCACAGCTTCGTAGCCCGTGAGGTAGAGCTGGGTCACATGACCCCTCAGGAGGCCAAGACCGATCCCCGTAGGAACGTATTACTGCAATGCATCGGTGCTTCGGAGCAGGTGGAGCCGGACTTCTTCACAGGTCCCACCCGGGAGGACGGAATATACTTCCTGTGCAGTGACGGCTTCCGTCACGAGCTCACCCCCGACGAGATCTGTGCCGCACTGGAGCCTACAGACATGGTCAGCGAGGAGCTTATGGAGCGGCGGCTCCTGGACCTCATTGCCCTTAACAAGGCACGTGGGGAACGGGACAATATTTCCGTCGTTGCCATCCGCACCTACTAAGTCATCAGGAGGGATCATATGTTAAAAATCGGATCACTGGTTGATGGCAAGTACAAGATCCTGAGTGAGATCGGACGAGGCGGCATGAGCGTAGTCTACATGGCCATTAACGAAAAGGCAAACAAGACCTGGGCCGTCAAGGAGGTCCGTAAGGACGGACGGATGGACTTTAACATCGTCCGACAGGGACTCCTTGCTGAGATCGACACCCTAAAGCGTCTGAGCCATCCCAATCTGCCCAGTATCGTAGACCTGATCGAGGACGAGAGCAGCTTTATCATTGTTATGGACTATATCGAAGGCCGCTCCCTGGACAAGATCATTGCGGAAGCAGGAGCCCAGTCAGAGGCCCTTGTGGTACAGTGGGCAAAGCAGCTATGTGACGTATTGGGTTATCTCCATTCTCAGACGCCTCCCATTATTTACCGTGACATGAAGCCTGCCAACGTCATGCTTAAGCCCAACGGCTCTATTATGGTCATTGACTTCGGCACCGCCAAGAATTACGAGATCGAATACGGCGAGACCACCGGCATCGGCACTGTAGGCTACGCCGCCCCGGAGCAGTATATCGGCAGTGGCTTGGGCCGCACGGATCCACGGACAGACATCTACTGTCTGGGTATCACCCTATACTACCTATTGACCAATATCGACCCCTGCAAGAATCTCATCAGCGACAAGTCCGTCCGAGCCGTCAATCCCGCACTGTCCCACGGACTGGATGCCATTATTAAGAAATGCACGGAGCTCCAGCCTGCAGACCGTTATCAGTCCTGTGCAGAGCTGATGTACGATCTGGAGAACTATAATACCCTGGAACCCTTACATAAGAAGAAGCAGAAGAAGAAGCTGTCTCTCTTCTTCGCCACGGCCCTCCTCTCTCTCCTCCTTGCGGCAGGAGGGATGCTCCTGGGCTCCGCCGCTAAGGCAAAGGCCTCCGATACCTATGAGCAGAAGCTCTACGAGGCCTCTAAGACTGCAGATTACGACCAAAAGGTCGCCATCTACGAGGAATGCATCGCCATCCCCAACAAAGCAGGAGAACCCGAGGCATATTTAGAGCTCATCAAGACTTTCAAGGAAAATGACGCCCTGTTCTCCATAGAAGAAGCCGGGCTCTTGGAGAAGCTCATTAAGAACAACAAAACAGAGCTCCGGACAGATCCCACTGCCTATACAGAGCTGTGCTTTGAAACAGGCAAGCTGTTCTGGTACTACTACAGCTACGGCGACGGCAGCGGCAATCAGCTCACCAGAGCCAAGAGCGCCATTCCCTGGTTCCAGGACGTTCTGGACAATGCCCCCCGGGACTACGAGAACCTGGGCATGGCAAGAGTCTATGCCAATATCGGTATCTTCTACCGGGATATTACCACCAATATTACAGAAGCCAGTGACAAGGGGCAGTACGCCCCCCTCTTTGCAGATCTCAGGGAGCTCCTGTCCACCGTAGCCGCAGACGAGACGGAGAAGGAGATCGTCCGTCTGGAAATGCTGGAAATGGCACGCAGTGCCCTACAGCAATACGCTACCAAATTCAAGTTGGACGGCGTTTCCTTAGAGGATATGACCGGGATGCAGGACACCATTTCTGCCATCGTACATTCTATCAGCCCTACTGCCGAGACCACCGAGGAGAAGAAGGACCATATCCTCACCCTCCTCCCCGATACCTTACGTGCCATCGAAACAGCCTATGGCACCAAGAAGGGAGGCTGAGTGCTGTGAGTGTTACACTATTACAGACCCTGTCCCTCGTTGCCTACATTCTTGCAGGTCTCTGCTTCCTAATAGCCGTGGCCCTGTTCTTCTATCTAAAGGTCCCTGTCCTGTGGGGCGAGGTCACCGGCCGTACTGCACGGAAGGCCATCCGTGCCATGAAGTGGAAGAACGAGGAAGCCGCCCCCATGCCCATCTCACAGGGAGCTACAGACTCCGGCCTCTCTGCCAAGCTGGCAGAGGCAAACCAGGTGCAGGCTGAGATGACCCGTCAGGAGGCTCCCGAAGTCAAGGAGAGGACTCCTCTCATAGCCTCGGAGCAGAAGCCTCCTCTCAAGGCAGCCCCACCTGCCGAAGCTGCCATCCCCACGGAGCAGGATACAACGACAGAGCAGCCGTGCTCCGACCTTGGGCAAACAGCCCTGTTGCCTACAGAGGAGGCAGGCCTCACAGAGGTCCTCCCCACTGCCGAGCCCGGTGCCACAGAGCTGCTGCCCCGACCCGACATAGGACAGACCTCCGTGCTCCATGTCCCCTCCTACCAAGAGCCTCTCATTGGCTCCACAGGAGAACTGCCCTCCTTGGGTGAGACCACCCTGTTGGACGGGGAGCAGGCAGACCGTAGGAACGGAGCTTCCCCTGCACTCTTTGTTATGGAAAAAGAGCTGGCCTTTACAGACAGCACCGAGATCATCGAATGATCAGAGCGAATACAGCATCTACCCCAAGTCTCAAATAAGGAGAGATGAGAATGATGAAAACCTTCCAAGCTAACCTACACCGCCTTTTAGCCGCATTCCTGGCACTGGTCCTGGTTCTGGGCCTCCTGCCTGCCAATGGGTGGCCTGTCTCTGCCGCAACAGAGGATCATCCCGATATCATGACCATGCGTGTTACGGACGGAGCGAACCCCATTGAGGGTGCCTCGGTTCGGATCTACACTACCTCCTTAGGGGAGGACTCCTTTGACCTGACCAAGACCGCAGACGAAAACGGCCTGATCCTCTTAGAGGAGATCACTCATATTGCCCAAGAACAGGAAGAGTCCTTCCCCTTCTACTACGTCATTACCGCAGAGGGCTACGAGGATTCTGTCTGTGCAGATGTCATGGAGCCGAGCAATGCCGCCATGCACATTGACGCCCACCTGCAAGAGAAGGCCAAGGCCACCCTATCCGTAGGCCTTACCGGTGGCAATGCCACGGTTATGATCGACGGAGAGCAGCGCGGCTCCAAGACCACCTACGTCGGCAGCTCCATAGACGTGGTCATTACGCCCCGTGCAGGCTATTACATCTCCGCAGTACAGATCGGTGCCGCAACCGCAGAGGCTCCTGCCAAGGGAGACCCCTTCCGCTGTACCCTTACCCTCTCTCAGGACATTCTGATCCTTGTGACCCTGGTACGTCAGTATACAGTTACGGGTATCCTCTCCCAAGGCGGCTCCCTCTACTTAAACGGCGTGGAACAGGATCAGCTCACCGCCGATGAGAACGCTACAGTCTCTATGAAGGTAGCGGCCGCAGAGGGCTATCGGATCGACTCCATCCTGATCGGAGACACCCAGATCCCCGACGTGCTGAATCTGACGGAGTATGAGACCCAATTCACCCTTACGGAGGATACGGTCATTACCGTCAATTTTATCCACATCTGGACTGTTACCGTGACCCACAAGGGAGACGGCACCCTTGTGGTAGATCCCTCTGCCGAGGGTGGCTCCGTTACGGTCCTTGAGGGCACTACCGTCAAGATCACCGCAACACCCAACCCCGGTTGCCGTGTGGCAGGGGTCATGGTAAACGGCAATGCCGATACCACTGTTACAGGAGATAACGATTCCGGCTACTTTACGGAGCTGGTGGCTGATCGGGAATACCTGGTTGAGGTCACCTTTGCCCCCAACATCTACCGTATCGTTGCAAAGGCTGCTGCAAACGGCACCGTGACCCCCGAGGCAGGTTCTGTAGAGCACGGCGGCAGCGTAAAGGTCTACCTCTCCCCGCTGGACGGCTACACCCTTGATACCGTTACGGTCAACGGCAAGGCAGTGGAGTCCCTGACCCAGGAGGAGACAGGCTATTCCTTCCTCATTGCCGATATTAAGGAACACCAGGAGATCGCAGTCACCTTCAAGGCCATTGCCGTTGCCGACATCAAGTATTTGGACATCGACGTTTCTGCCGCACTGCGTATTGACACAGCACAGAGACTCTATGTCCTCAAGGATGGAGATGCCATCCTCTTTACCACCACTGCCAAGAGGCTCCGTATCTACGACAGCAGCAACAACCTCATTGCCACGGGAGAGGGCAGTACCCCTCTTAAGATCTCCTCTTCTGTTACAATTTCCCGTGTAGGCCTGTACTATAAGGACAACAATGAGTTCTTCTCCCACTGGCATTATTCCAATATTGAGCCCATGAAGATCGTTATCGACAAGGGCGACAACATAAAGGCCGGTCTTACCCCCGGCTTCCAGCCCAATGCTTACGGCTATTACAACAGCAATATCCCCTTTACCGTCAATGTAGAGGACACAGGCGACTATTCCGGCATCGGCCTTGTTGAGGCCTGGATCACCTGCAACGGTGTCAAGGGCCAGGTGCAGACCCTTTACCGCTATAGCGGCGGTGAGATCCTCTCTACCTTCACCTCTCAGGCAGTGACCGTAGATGCTGCCGCCAACAGCAGCTCCGATGTTACTCTGACCCTCCGTGTGGTAGACCGAGCAGGAAACGAGACCACCGCCCAAAAGGCTCTGCGGATCGGTGTGGAGATCCCCACTGTGGAGCTGAGCATTACCGGCACCCGGGGTGTAGACGCCCTCCCCGGCTACTACAACAGCACCCGCGTGCTGACCATCCTGGTCAGGGACCGTGAGGACACCTTCCTCAGTGACGGCATTGCACAAGGCCTCAAGCTCTATTATAACGGCGTAGCAACCACTGTAGCCCCCTCCTCCATTACCTGGACCCATGAGGGAGACCTCCACACAGGCACCTACCTTTTCTCTCAGGACGGCAGCTACTCCTGGAGCCTGTCCTACACCAACAAGGCAGGGAACGCCCCCACACAGATCACTGCTCCTACCAACAGGGATATTTACGAATTTACCCTGGATACGGAGAATCCCTATGCTCTGACCATCGACTACAGGCCCGGATTTATTGCCAGTCTTTTGGAGGGCATCACCTTCGGCTTCTACAATGCCCCTGTAGAGGTCACCATCACCGCCAAGGATACCACCTCCGGCATTGAGTCCTTTACCTACTCCTACACCTCCACCGACGGTTCCAATACAGGGTTGGAGAAGGTGCTGGTCCCTGCAGAGTCCCTGGAGCTCGATGGGGAGCTGGCTACTGCCCAATTCACCATTCCTCCCCAGTTCCGTGGCAAGGTCAGCTTTACCGCAACGGACAAGGCAGGTCACAGCACCACCCTTACAGACGATGCCCGTGTTCTTGTAGTAGACACCATTGCTCCCGGCATCACCGTAGAATACGATGATACCACCCCCGTCAACGAGTCCTACTACAGTGCTGCCCGAACCGCAACCATCCGCATTGAAGAAGCTAACTTCTTCCATCAGGATCTTGAGGACGGCAGACTCCTCCTCCGTGTCACCAAGAAGCTGGCAGACGGCACCCTCCGCGTCGAGAATTGGAAGCCCACCTTCACCAAGGAGGGGACCTCCTACGTAGCTCAGATCACCTTTGCCGAGGATGCAGACTACACCTTCGATATTTCCTACACAGATCGGGCAGGGAACGTATTTGACTCCTATCCCGGTGACAGCTTCACCGTGGATCTGACAAAGCCCCGGATCCGGGTCTCCTTCGACAACAACGCCGCCATGAACGACAATCACTTTATGGAGCCCAGAACCGCAACCATAACCGTAGTAGAGCATAACTTCCGTGCCCGGGATGTGGTTTGCACCGTCACCGAAAACGGCGTGGTCTCCGACTACTATGCCGCTTACCTCCGTGAGGAAGCCAACTGGACCCACAACGGAGACACCCACAGTGCAAGCATCCTCTTTGCAGGGGGCATCTACAGCCTGGCTGTAGGATGCACGGACCTCGCAGGACATGGGAACGAGGCTGTAGACTTCGGCACCTCCGTAGCTCCCCATAGCTTCGTAGTAGACACCGGTGCTCCCCGGGACCTCAAGATCAGCTACGCTCCTACCTTCGTGGCAAACCTGCTGGAGACTGTAACCTTCGGCTTCTACAAGGCTCCCCTGGAAGTCACCATTGAAGCAACAGACAATACTGCCGGTGTGGACTACTTTACTTACTCCTACACCCTGCAGGAGGATGTCAGCTCCGTCAACACAGGGAAAGCCGATGTGGTGATCCCCTCGGAGGAGATCACCTACGACGGACACCGTGCCTATGCTACCTTTACCATCCCTGCCCAGTTCAGAGGCTATGTATCCTTTACGGCAACAGACCGTTCCGGTCACAGTGCCTTCTTAGCCGATGACAAGGTAGTGGTCGTGGACACCATTGCTCCCGGCATTACCGTCAGCTATGATAATTGGAACGCCTACAACGGCAGATATTACGATGCAGACCGCACCGCTACCATTACCATTGAAGAGGCAAACTTCTTCCCCCGGGATCTGGAGGATGAGCTGCTGCAGCTCCGTGTTACCAAGACCGATCTGACCGGCAATACCACGGACAGCCTGGTCAAGCCCCTCTTTACCAAGAACGGCGACCTCTACACTGCAGAGATCCTGTTTGCAGACAATGGAGACTATATCTTCGACATTTCCTACACAGACCGAGCAGGTAACGTCTTTGATTCCTACGAGGCAGACAGCTTCACCATTGACAAGCTCCCTCCCCGTCTTACCATGACCTATGATCAGACCGCCGCTGTAGAGGGCTATTACTTCAAGGAGAATGTGGCTCTGACCTTTACCGTAGAGGAGCACAACTTCCGTGCAGAGGATATGATCTTAGAGATCCATGCTACGGACGTAACAGGCACCAAGGCCGTAGACCTGTCTCAGGAGGGTTACGAGACCTATCTCCGCAACCCTGCCAACTGGACCCGTACAGGGGACCTGTGGACCGCAGTGATCACCCTGGATGCAGAGGGCAACTATGAGATCCGTTCTGATTACAGCGACCTTGCCCACCTGTCTCAGGGAGAGCCCGTTGAGGCTGCCCTGTGCCTGGATAAGTCCACCCCCTATGATCTGCAGATCAGCTATGAGCCCGGCTTCCTGGGCACCATTTTGGAGGCACTCTCCTTCGGCTTCTACCAAGCACCCGTTGAGGTGACCATTGAGGCTAAGGACGACTTTGCAGGCATAGACCATTTCGTATATTCCTACGCTCTCCAGGAGGGTGCCAGCGGTATTAACTCCGGCATGACCACCGTAACCGTTGCCAAGGAGACACTGACCGTGGAAGAAAACCGTGCAAGCTACAGCTTCACCATTCCTGCCCAGTTTAGAGGCAACGTTTCCTTCAAGGCTATTGACAAAGCTCTCCACGAGAGCAGCCTTGCCGATGATCGGATCCTTGTGGTAGACACCGTAGCTCCCGGCATTACCGTATCCTATGACAACCGCAACGCTGTCTCCGGCTCCTACTATGATGCAGACAGAACCGCCACCATTGCCATCGAAGAAGCCAACTTCTTCCCCCGGGATATTGAAGACGGCCTGTTAAAGATCACCGTAGGCAAGACCTTAGACGACGGCACCTACACACTTACCAATCCCAAGCCCACCTTCACCAAGAACGGTGACGTCTACACCGCAGAGATCACCTTTAGTGAGAATGCAGACTACACCTTCGATATTTCCTACACCGATCGGTCCGGCAACACCTTCGATTCCTATACCGAGGACCGCTTTACCGTAGATAAGATCCAGCCCCGGATCCAAGTCACCTACGACAACAATGCCGCACGGAACGGAGATCAGTTTAAGGCTGACCGTACAGCTACCATCCGTATTACGGAGCACAACTTCGCTCCCGATAAGGTCATTGCAACCGTTACTGCCGGTGGGACCGTCGTTGACAGCTACACCCGAGCCCTGCAACAGGAGAGTGCATGGACCAAGGATGGAGACACCTACACCGCTGTCCTCTCCTACACGGAGGAAGCAAGCTATACCTTCCAGATCAGCTGTACGGATATGGCTGGTCAGTGGAACAGCACCGTAGACTACGCTGACAGCGTGGCTCCCACTTCCTTCACCCTGGACAAGACTGCTCCTACGGACCTGGGCATTACGGTTGGAGACCGCTCCCTTGCGGGAACCGACAGCGTGGCATTTGACACCTTCTTCAAGGAGCAGATCCTCATCCGCCTGTCTGCCAAGTTCGACATCAGCGGTATGGAGTCCATGGAATATCAAAAGGTCTCCTCCGTCTCTGACTACTCCCCCAACGGAAATTGGCAGACCTACGACCAAGACAAGGGCATCGTAGTCGCTCCCAGTGAGAAGCTGGTGCTGTACTTCCGTGCTACGGACCGTGCAGGCAATGCTACTATCATCCACTCCACCGGCATCGTAGTAGACGATCAGATGCCTACAGGTGAGGTCAATGCTCCCTCCATCGACATTCTCCCCTCCCCTGCCAACAGCAACGGCATCCACAGGGGTAATGTTGCCGTAAGTCTGAAGGTCCTGGATCCCAAGTATCTGGGCTCTGCCTCCAGTGCCGCAGGCTTCTACTCCGGTCTTAAGTCCGTGACCTACCGCATCTACACCACGGATACCAACGCCGAGGAGACCGGCGTCCTCCTGGACACTGCCCGAGGGATCCTCACCGGGGCTGTAAAGGATGCAGACGGCTTGATCAGCTCCTGGGCCGGCTCCATTACCGTTGATGCAAGCCGCTTTAACAGCAATCATATCATGGTAGAGATCTCTGCAGAGGATAATGCCGGCAACATCAGAACCACTACCACCAAGGCAGGAGAGATTCAGATCGATATCACTGCTCCCAGGATCGATGTTTCCTATTCCAACAACGCTGCCGACAACGGCACCTACTTTAGAGAGGATCGGGTGGCCACTGTGACCATTACAGAGCGGAACTTTGAGCCCTCCCAGGTAAAGATCACTCTGAGCAACCGTGGAGGTGCTGTTCCCCAGATCTCCTCCTGGACCAGGACCCCCTCCTCCGGCAACGGGGACAATGACCGCTGGGTCGCTACCATCCGCTACAGCAATGACGGGGACTATCAGTTCGATATTGCCTATACGGACCAGGCAGGCAATGCCGCCGGCGAAGCCAATTACGGCACCAGTGTTGCTCCCAAGGCCTTCACCATTGACAAGACCCAGCCTGTGATCCATGTCACCTATGATAATAACCAGGTCTACAACAAGGATTATTATCAGATGCAGCGTGTGGCCACCATCCGTATCACAGAGAAGAATCTGGATCCCAACGGTGCAGACAAATCCCGTGTTAAGATCACCTTGGCCGCTACCTTAGACGGTGCAGCAGTTTCTCTTCCCACTGTCTCCTCCTGGAGCACCAACGGCTCGGAGCACACCGCTACCGTTACCTACAGTGCCGATGCTGTCTATTCCTTCGACATCGAGGTAACAGACAAGGCAGGCAACCGTTCTACAGACTTCCCCCTCCAGAGCTTCTGCCTGGATCAGACCCCTCCCGAGCTGACCATTACCCAGGTTGAGGACGGTGCCGCCTACGCAGGAGAGATCGCTCCCGTGATCTCCTTCAGCGACGTTAACTTTGATCCTCAGCAGGTCGAGATCACACTGACCTCTGCTTCCGGCGGAGAGCTCACCCCTGTAGGCGAGCTCCTGTCTGACAAGAAGGGTGGCTACTTCCTCTTCGAGAACTTCCCCATGGAGGAGGAGCAGGATGACGTTTACACCCTCAGTGCCAAGATCACCGACGCCGCCGGCAATGTTACGGAGGACAGCCTTACCTTCTCTGTAAACCGCTTCGGTTCTGCCTACGAGATGGATCAGGCTGCAGAAGCCCTCAACGGCAGCTACGTACAGACTCCCACAGATATCGTGATCACCGAGACCAACGTAAATGCACTGACCGAGGTACAGATCACCCTGTTCAAGAACAACGAGACCATTATTCTGGAAGAGGGCAAGGACTTTACCGTAGAAGAAGTCAGCCAAGATGGCGGCTGGTACCGCTACACCTACACCATTCTTGCAGAGAACTTTGCAGAGGACGGTGTATACAGAGTCTCCATCCGCTCCTGTGACGAGGCAGGGAATGTATCCGAGAACTTCCTGGATACCAAGGATGCTCCCCTCACCTTCGGTGTGGATAAGACCGATCCCACAGTCGTGGTACAGAATCTGGAATCCGGCTTCACCTATGCAGTTGAGACCTTGGAGGTCCTCTTCTCTGCCAACGACAATCTCCTCCTCAGCTCCGTTGCTGTCTATTTAGACGATATGACCGCACCGATCAAGACCTGGAATGCAGAGGAGATCGCTGGACTCCTGGCAGAAGGCTTCGATTTCACCTTCGCCGTTCCCGGTGATTCTACAGAGGCTCACACCGTTAGATTCCTCTGTAAGGATGCCGCAGGAAACGAGACCCAAGTAGAGGTTACAGACTTCTACGTAACCACCAACATCCTGGTCCGTTACTGGAATAACAAGGGACTCTTCTTCGGCACCACAGGAGGTGCTCTGGCCATTGCCGCCGGTGTCCTCGTCCTGCTGGCTAAGAAGAAAAAGAAGCAACCATAAGCATTACCAATACTAAGGAGGCCGGCCGCTTTTAGCGGTCAGCCTCCTATTTTCGCAGGATATATTTAGGTTAGGCCCAGTAATGCACTGATCTCGTCAAAGTCCTCTTCGCTGAGATCCTCTGCATCTACGTCTGCATAAGTCCGATAGGATTCCTCCGAGGACAGGCAATGGTCCAGGATCCTTAGCAGTGCCCTGTAATACAGCTCCCCGATGGTGCTCAAGTCGTAGCAGGGCTCCCAGCCTCTCCCGGCAGAAAGACGGAAGGTCAAGGCCCCCTCATAGATCCCACCGTTCAGGTTCACGGGACCTCCGACAGCAATATCCTCTTCCGTATCCCAGGCTGTCTCCTCGGTCTGCCCCACGTAGTTAAAATAGACGGTAATATCATCCAGTGCCTCCGGGGGATACAGCAGGCCGAAGCCTATGCCGCGGTTGGGGACTCTACGCAGGAGTTCCTTAGTCTCGATAACGGCATCTCTGACAGACTCCGTAAGAGTCAGGAGCACAGGATAGGCACAGGTGAACCAGCCTATAGTCCTGTCAATATCCATGGGTATGTGAATAGGCTCTCTGCCATGACCCTCTAAGCACACTGCCAGGGTGCCCTGTCCCGTGTATTCTCCCATAGCCAATGTCAGAGCCCCTAAGAGGAGATCGTTGATCTGGGTATGGTAGGTATTGCAGGCCTGTGTAAGGAGCTGTTCTGTCTGCAACGGAGTTAGGGAAACAGAGTCAGACCTCTGTGCCGTACCTCGGCATTCCGACTTTTGCAGTCCGGCATAGGGAAGTCTATGGACGACCTCCTGCCAATACTCACGTTCCGCCTCCAGCTCCGGGGATCGGCTATAGTCCTCCAGGGCAGCTGCCCACTGTTGATAGGAGGCTGTCTTGAGAGGCAGCTGTGCAGGTGCCCCACGGGTATAGGCGTCCACTGCCCGTTCCAAGTCCGCTAAGAGGATATGCCAGGATACGCTGTCAATCAGCAGATGGTGTACTGCCATCATGACCAGGGTCTGCTCCGAGGTCTCAAGCAAGCATACCTTGATCATAGGTCCTTTTTCAGGATCCATGGTCCTGCAAGCACGGGTGCAGACCTCCTCTATCCGAGCGTTTACATCTGTCTCCGAGGATATCCTGTAGGAGGACAGGTCAAAATGGCTGTCCTCCCTGTAGGGCAGGATCATCAAGCTGCTCTGACGATACACCGCCCGTAGGATATCATGGTGCTTCACCACTGCATTTAAGCCGTAACGGAGGGCCTCCTCATCGGTATCCATGGGGAACAGGGTGCTCTGCAGGAATCGCCCCGGCTGAGACAGTGCCCAATGTCGGAACATCCTTATAACAGGGGTATCCTTTACGTGTCCCAGGATCTCCCCTTGGTCATAGGTGTTACAGCACAGATCCTGCATATAGGATGCCATTTCTTCTACGGTGTTGTTCTCCATGATGTCCCGTACCGTGAGTCCCATATTCCGCTCCCGCAGATAGGCGACGATCCGAATGGCCTTAATAGAGTCGCCCCCCATTTCAAAGAAGCCGTCCTTGACACTCATGTTCTTGACCCCCAGGATATCCTCCATGGCTTCTGCCAGGAGCTTCTCCTTAGAGTCGCGGGGTGGGATATACTCCCTGTCACTGCAGAGGGTAATGGGGGGCAGGCTGTCCTTGTCCACCTTTCCGTTAGCTGTAACAGGGATCTGCTCCAGCTCCATAAGGTAGGTGGGGATCATATAGTCCGGCAGTGTCTTCCTAAGATCACTGCGGATGCGGTCAAAGGAGCTGTGATCCCCGGTCACTACGTAAGCAAACAGAGCCCTGTCCCCTGTGGGATCCTGTCCCACCACCAGGGCACAATCCAGAATATAGGGGAGCTCTCGCAGGGCGATCTCCACCTCACCCGGTTCTACACGGTAGCCACGGATCTTGACCTGGTCGTCAGCTCTGCCTAAGAAGCGGAGATTGCCGTCTGCCATCATGAGTCCCATGTCCCCTGTACGGTACAGGAGCCCCTCTCCAAAGGGATTGGGGATAAACTGCTGACGGGTCAGCTCCTCCCGACCCAAATAGCCACGGGCCAGGCCTACCCCTCCTACACAGATCTCACCGGGCACACCCAGGGCACAGGGTCTATCTCCTCGGAGGATATAGACCTGCTTATTGGCAATGGGCTTGCCGATAGGCACGAAGGAATAGTCCGACTTGCCCTCCCAATGGGTCACTGCTACGGTACATTCCGTAGGACCGTAGGAATTGACGTATCTGAGGGGCCCCGGTCTCTCTGCAATGGCACGGTGAGAGGCAGAGCCTGCCGTTACCAGGATCCGGGGAGAGACCTGCCGTAGCTGTCCGTAGAAATTGGGTGGGAAACTGGCTACGGTGACCCCTTCCTCCTCCATGGTGCGGCAGATCCTGTCTCCGTCCATAGGATCTGTCACAAGGATCAGTCTTGCACCGTTCAGCAGTGCCATATTCATCTCCCACACGGAGCCGTCAAAGACATAGTTGGCAAACTGTAGGATCCGATCTCGTGGAGTAATGCCCAGAGTATGGCGGAAGTAGGCATTGAGATTGGACACACCCTCATGCTCCACCAAGACCCCCTTGGGGCTGCCTGTGGTGCCGGAGGTATAGATACAATAGGCCGTGGTATGGGGGCCTGCCTCCTGTGGCAGGTCGGAGAAGTCCCCTGTGTAAAGGCTCTCCTGCCTCAGGTTCACTGTGGGGATCCTCCACCGAGAGTCCTCTGCTGTAGTAAGCAGGAGCCTTGCCCCACTGTCAGCCAGGATATAGGCGATCCGATCCTCCGGGTAGTCGGGGTCTATGGGAACGTAGAAGCCCCCAGCCTTAAGAACAGCGTAAATAGCAACAAACCGCTCTAAGCTCTGGGGCAGGAGCAGGGCAACAGGGACCTCAGGTCCCACACCCTCCTGCCGTAGACGGTAAGCGATGGCATTGGCTCTCCCGTTCAGCTCTCCGTAGGTTAGGCTCTGCTCCTCACATACGATGGCAATGGCGTGAGGGTCCTTGCGGACCTGCTCCTCAAAGAGCTGAGAGACGGCGGCCTCTGCATCATAGGGAGCTACTGTGCCTCTAAAGGCTCGGAGCTGTTCCTCCTCATAGGGGGATATCATAGACAGCTCCCCTATGTCTGCATGAGGATGGCGGACCAGGTCCTGAAGCAAGGCACCGAAGTGTCGGAGATACAGCTCTGCTGTTCCCTCCGCAAACAGGTCCCCGGCATACTGGAGGGAGAGGATATAGCTCCCCTCTTCTTCCTCAATATTAAAGGTCAGATCAAAGGTGGCACCGAAGTAGAATTCTCTCACAGGACGCAGACCCAGGGTGCCGGTGCCGTACTCAGCCTTCTCCCCGTTCTGCATGACCAGCATTACGTCAAAGAGAGGATTCCTCCCCGGTTCTCCCAGGAGCTGCAGGTCCCGGACAAGAGCCTCCAGACCATAGTCCTGGTTCTCCTGACCGCGGAAGGTCAGCTCCTTTACCTCCTCTAAGAAGGCTCTGTAGCTCTTATCCCCCCCGGGATATCCACGCAGAGGCAAGGTGTTGACGAACATTCCCGGCATCTGCTCCGAGACTCTGTTGGTCCTGCCGCTGAAGGCACTGCCGATGACCACGTCCTCACTGCCGTAATGTCTGCCCAGGAGAATAAAGGCCGCAGACAGGAACACCATATAGGCAGAGGCTCCCCTGTCCTTGGCAAGAGCCCGGATGTCACGGCTCAGTGCCTCCCCAAGGGGCAGGGTCAGCATAGCCCCACAGCCACGGTGAGACAGGCTCCGAGCATACTCTGCAGGGAGCTCCCTCCGTAGAGGCAATTGCTTATATTGCTCCATCCAATAGGCTCTCTGCTGATGGAGCTCCTGCTGAGAGAGCCAAATGCAATGGTCCTTAAATTGGTACTCCGGCTCCGGCAGGTCCCTGCCCTCATAGAGGGCCATAAGCTCCGACAGGAGCAGCTCCCTGCCCAAGCCGTCGCAGATCATATGATGGATATCCAGCAGGAGGAGAGGCTCCTCCCTGCCCAGGACCAGCCGTCCCCGGATCAGAGGCCCCTTCTCTGTATCAAAGGGTCTCATCCAGGAGCGGATCAGAGTCTCCGAGTCTGTATCCCGATCCTCTGTTACTGTGAGGTCAGGCTCACTGTAGGGCAGGATCCTCTGATAGGGGATCCCCTTGTCCAATACAAAGACGGTGCGGAGGATCTCGTGTCTGCGGATCACCTTGCAGAAGGCCTCACGGAATCGCTCTACAGAAAGCTCCTTGTGTAAGGCATACACCCCGGGCAGGTGATAGGTATCATCCTCTCCGTCCCGAAGACGGGTGGCATAGAACACCCCCCTCTGAGAGGGTGAGGCAGGGAGATAGGTAAGCTCCGGGTGTGCCCTTACCACATCCCTCTCCTGCCGAGTCCTATGCTCTAACAGGGCTCCCAAGGTGCAGGGTGTGGGATTGGCAAAGATCTCCCCCTGGGTCAGCTCACAGCCAAATTCCTCCTCAATACGGTTCCTAAGCCGTATGGTGCGGAAGGAGTGACCTCCCATTTGGAAGAAATGGTCGTGGATCCCCACAGTGTCTATGCCCAGGATCTCCCCGAATATACGGCACAGTCTCTGTTCATGAGCCGTTACAGGCTCGGCATAGGTCTGAGAGAGCCTCTGCACCTGTGCAGGCAGAGCCCTCTTGTCCAGCTTGCCGTTAGGATTCAAGGGGATCTTGTCGATCTGGGCAAAGTAGGCGGGGATCATAGACTCCGGGAGGAAGGCCCCCAGCTCCTGCCGAACACGGTGGAGGTCCAGTGCCTCCTCTGAGACCAAATAGGCAAACAGCTCCTTCTGTCCGCTCCCATCCTCACGGGCAATGACTGCACAATCCTTCACGTAGGGCTGCTCGCGGAGAACGGCATCGATCTCTCCCAATTCGATCCGAGTTCCTCGGATCTTTACCTGGTCGTCTATGCGACCCAGGAATTCCAGATTCCCATCCTCTCGCCATTGGGCAAGGTCCCCTGTTCGGTAGATCCGCCCTGTGCCGAAGGGATCGGGGATAAATTTCTCCTCTGTTAGGTCCGGGCGGTTGAGATAGCCTCTGGCTACTCCCTGTCCCCCGATGCACAGCTCCCCCGGGACCCCTACACCGCAGGGCTCCAGGCCATGGAGAATATAGACCCGGGTATTGGTAATGGGGGTACCAATGGTCACGTCCCCCTGTGTTACCTCTGCACAGGTAGACCATACCGTGGTCTCTGAGGGGCCGTAGACGTCAACGATCCGAGCCTGAGGATTGATCCTGTGCAGCCGCTGTACCAATTGAGGGGAGACCGCTTCGCCTCCCAGCATCATGTAGGAGAAGGTGCCCAGTGCCTCTTCTCCCTTCTTCTGGGACAGGTAGAGCTGTACACGGCTGGGAGTGGTCTGCATGATGGCCCCCGGGTGCTTGCTCATCCGCTCCCAAAGGGCCTGTGCATCCACCTGCTCCCTATCATCTGCAAGGATCACTGTCATGCCCAGCATAGGAGCCATAAGGAGCTCCGTTACAAAAATATCAAAGACAAAGTTGGTCAGGGATACGATGGTGTCCGTACTGCCACGGGGCAGATATCGCAGAACCCCCTCTCCCTGCTGTAGGCTGTAGTTGACCACATTCCTGTTCTCGATCATAACGCCCTTGGGCTTGCCGCTGGTACCCGAGGTGTAGATCAAATAGGCAAGGTCCTCCGGTCTCCCCTTGGGCAGGGTCGTTTCCTCCGGCAGTAGCTGAAGAGCATCCTCAAGGGATACTACAGGAAGGGAGCTGCGGAGCTCCCCACCGTACAGGAGGATCGCCTTAGGTGCGGCATCCTCTAATATGTAGGATATCCGCTCCGGGGGATAGGCGGCATCAATGGGCACGTATGCCCCGCCTGCCTTGAGAACACCGTAAACGGCCACCACCATTTCAAGGCTCCGCTGTGCAAGAATGGCGACCCGATCCTCCCTGCCAATGCCCATGGCACGGAGCCTCTGTCCCAGTGCTGTAGCACAACGGTCCAATTGCCCATAGGTAAGGACCTGATCCCGGAAAAGAAGAACCTTCTTTTCCGGGTGCTCTTTTACCTGCTCCTCAAAGAGGGACAGGATCGTATGCTCTTGTAATATCTTGTCCGGATCCAAGGATTGCCACATCTTCTGATGTGGCAACTCTCGGGATCCATGAAGTTGTTCTCTCTGTTCCATATTGAACGTCCCTCATTGGTATTCTTCCTATACAAGGACCCCCGTCCAGGCAAGGACCTCGTTAATGAGCTTAGCTGTTGCCTCCACATTCTCTGAAATAAAGAAGTGCTCTCCGCTGATCCAGCGGTATTGGCAGTAGCCCTCGATCAGCTCGCTCCACAGAACCACCCGTGACTTGGAGATACTGGGATCACTGCGACCGTTGACCACGGTGCATTCGCATTGGATCTTGTTAGGATGCTCCCGATATTCGTAGAGCTCCGCGATCTTAAAGTCTGCACGGAGAATGGGAACAAACAGGTCTAACAGCTCCCGATTGCCCATGATCTCACGGGTATTGCCGCCGTAGTGGAATACCACCTTTAGGAATTCCTCCTCCGGCAGCTTGTAATACTCGCTTTTCTCCATTTCGTCATGGGGAGCCTTGCGGCCGGAGAAGAACATATGCTCCGGCTCGTGAGCTCCCCTTGCCTTTAGGGCAAAATAGGTTTCGTATGCCAAGAGTGCTCCCATGCTGTGTCCGTAGATGGCATAGGGCTCCCCCGGCTCCAGTTGAGCAAGGATCATGGTGCTGATATCCTCAGCCGCCTGTGCAACTGTGTCGTAGAAGGGCTCCTTCATCCTACGTCCCCGTCCTGCCAGCTCCAGGGGGCACAGGGTCACGGAGGGGTGGAGCAGACGCTTCCACTTATAATACACACTGGAGGAGCCCCCGGAATAGGGGATGCAGAAGAGCTTAGTGCTTCTCATAGGCTGTACCCTCCCCGGGCTTACGCAGGAGCATAGACAGCTTCTGCTTTAAGGTGAGGGGCTCCTTGTCCAGCCAGCACCGCTCCTTGTCAAAGGGATACCGGGGCAGGTCCACAAGGCTCTTCTCCACACCCTCAAAGAGCTCTGCAAAAAGGTAGTCTGTTCCCTCGCAGAAGGCAGAGGCAACCTCCTCCATGGTCAAGCCGTCTACAGTGAGGCGGACATTCTTACGCTTCTTCTCCGGTCCCTCCTCCTGCTGCTCTCTGACAAAGAGGTTCATAGGAGCCTTGTCATTGCGCAGATAGTCACGGAGAGTCTGTGCAAGCTGCTCCTTACTGCGGCACAGGACCGCAAGGCGGTATTGGCGGTAAGCAGGTCTGCACACGTCTGCGGTATAGCAGATATCTGTAAGGGTCTCCCCGTTCTCCGGGTCAGACAGATAGTCGATCATCTCCGTGATCCGTCTGCGGAAGGAATCCTTGCTACGGGCAGATAGGACGAATACCTCCGCCTTCCGTCCGGGTCCCTTTGCCTTAGGCTCGGGAGCCTCCTGGAGGAAGAACATAAGGTTGTTGCCACCGTAGCCGTAGGAATAGATGGCACTCTGTCGGGGCTTGCCATCCTCGGCAGGCCAGGGCTTTGCGTAGTCGCTGACGTAGAAGGGCGACTTTACCAAATTGACCATGTCCGTAGGCTCAATGAAACGGTATTGAGGGGGGATGGTCTTGTGCTTCATAGCAAGGCAGACCTTAATGAGATTAAAGACGCCGATGGCGGATTGGAGATAGCCTACGTTGCCGGAAATGGTACCAAGACCGCAGAATTGCTTGCGGTCCGTCAGCTGGCTGAAGCCGGCGATCAAGCCGGAAAGCTCCAAGCCCTCCTCCATCTTGCCGGGATAGCCCTCTCCCTCTAAGTAATCCACATCGTGAATGTCGATCTGTGCATTCTTAACGGCACTGAGGACCACCTTCTTAATATCCTCGGGGCTGCTCTGGGTGAAGGAGCCGTTGGAGCCGTTATTGTTGATGCTATGTCCGCAGATAATGCCGTGGATCCGATCCCCATCCTCCAGTGCCTGGGCAAGGGGCTTGAGCATCACTGCCGCCGCCCCCTCTGCAATATAAGCACCGCCGGGGTCGTTGTCAAAGCCACGGGTCAGAATATCATCCTCGTGGAGGAAGATCCAGCCGGAATTGTTATACTGCTTAATAGGGGACATATCCACAAGGAGTCCCCCTGCAATGGCGGTGGTACACTGCCTGCTGCGGATGGCCTGGCAGGCATTGGCAATGGCAATAGTGCTGGAGGGACAGCTTGCATCGATCATGTAGGCTCCCCCGCGGAGGTCAAAGACATTGGCCACCTTGGTGGCAATGCCGCTGCTCCAGTTGTTCAGCATAGTATCAAAGGAGAAGGTGAAATTGGCATTGCGAAGTGCCATATTGGAGTAGGAAAACAGTGCGTCCTTGGTAAAATTATTGCCAATAAAGACCCCTGTCTTATTGTCGGAATTCTTCTCCCCCAAGTAGCCGCTGTCCTCCAGGGTGCGGTAGACCGCCTGGAGCATCATTCTGTGACCGGGGTTCATGGCGGCGGCTTCTTCTTGAGTCATGGAGAATACCCGCGGATCGAACATCTCGATATCTCGGATAAAGGAGCCCTTGCAGTAGGTCTCCTCCTTGCCTAAGATGGCCTTGGGGAAGTGGTCACGGATGAGATCGATCCGCTTCTTGGAGCAACGCTCAACTACCGTCCGCCCTTCCAGGAGTAGATCCCAGTAGTCGTTGTAGTTCTCGGTATCGCTGTACTTCATGCCTATACCGATAATGGCAATGTCTTCCCGTTCATTGAATTTCTTAATAAGGGATACGACTGTATTCTTGTCGATACGGTTCTCCCGCAGCTCTTCCAGTACATATTTCGATAGCTTATATGATTCTGCCATAGTCATTCCTCCTGTATGTACTTAAGAAAACCACCGGGAAAAGTGGGGGCAGAGGTCTGTTGCGATCTCGTTACGCAGGGCCAGGATCCGATGGCGGACCTCCTGTGCAGGGACCCTCTTGCTCTCCAGGATGTCACTGAGCTGATTGACACAGAGGTCAAAGTCATACTCGCTGACGAAGGCATCTCTGCCCATGCTCTGCTTCTTCATCATCTCGTCCACATAGGTCTTGAGTGCAACGTAGGCTGCCACGATCTTCTCGTCTGCCTCGGTGCTCCTATTGTAATTCTGTGTGGCTGCAGCGATCCCCAGCATCCGCTTGGCGGCATAGAGGTTGTTAAAATGCTTCCTGTAATACAGATTCTCCAGTGCGAAGGCCCGATCCGCCCTATCGTCAAAATAGGCAAAGACCGGCTTACCTGTCTCATACATCCCCTGCAGCTCCGTGGTATACCGCTTGTCCGGTCCGATCTCGATGACCGTATCCAGCTCTGCATGCTGTGCATACAGATAAATGCCCTGATAGGTGTTCTCGTCCACGGTCAGACGCTGGATCCTGAGGACGGAAGGATCTGTTAAGGCACTGCGGTTACTGCACATAAACACACTGCCGTCTAAGCGTGCGGTCCGAGGAAGGACCCAGTTATCCTTCCGCAGCATACGCACCGCCTTCTGTATAGAAACAGTCCCTGCACACACAAGGGCACTGAGGACACCTACTCCATTGCCGAAGAACACAATGGGCTTGTCCTTGTAGGTACCGGACCAGCACTGATACAGAGCCACCTGGGTCAGGAGGACAGCCAGCTTCTTCTCTGCCTCTGTCCACTGCTTGTCCTGGTTGTCGTAGATCAGGGCATTCCTGAGATCCAGCTTGGCAGAGGATCTCAATCTGTCATAGAGCTTTCGAACCTCCGGGGTATTCTCATAGAGCTCAGAGCCCATTTTTTCGTAAAAGGAACCTTCATCCGGGAATAATACGCCTACTCGCATATGACCCCTCCTATTGTTCGTTAGTTTCGTTGTGCTCCTCCAGTTTTAAGGAAATATGCTCAGCCATATCCGTAACCGTGGAGTACGTAAACATATCGGAAATATTCAGAATATTATGATACCGTTCATTCAGGAGCTTCAGCACCTCGGAGGCAATGATAGAGTCCCCTCCCATGGCATTAAAGTTCTCGAAAATGTCGATCTCTGTCAGATCCAGTACTGCGGCATAAATGAGGGCGACCTCCTTCTCCGTAGCCGTATATTCCTTGGCATCCTTGCCCAGGATCACCAGGGAATCCGGGTCGAAGCTCCTCCTCTGTGCACCCTCCTTGCCGCTGTTCTTAGCCGCGAATCTGCCCAGCTCTCGGGAAATGGCCCCGGACAGGCGGAAGGGCAGGAGATGAGATGCAAGACTCAAGAACTCCATACTCAGCTCACCGGGGATCACATTGCTGATACGGTGACGCATGAGGAAGTCAAAGGCTATAAGGGCCTTCTTGTTGGTCAGGGAGCGGAACAGGGTCATCTCGTCACTGACACCGTAGTCCACGGCCATGCCGGTCTCGCTCCAGCCGGGCCAGTTCACGGTCTTGCAGTTCACGCCCTGTGCCTGCATATACTCGGCATAGGCGTCCAGGAAAGCATTTGCCGCCGTATAGTCCCCCTGTCCCGAGCCACCGAAGGCAGATTGCATAGAGGAGAACAGGATCATAAAGTCCGGCTTGCTCTCCCCCAGGAGCTCTGTCAACAGAGCAATGCCGCGGATCTTGGGATCAATGACCTCACGGAAGGTATCCACGGACTTGTTATACAGGAAGCCGTCACCGGCTACACCTGCGCAGTGGATCACCCCTCGGATCTTTCCCTGCTCCGTAGTCAGGCGGTGGAGCAGGTCCCCCAGCTCGTGGGAGTCGCAGACGTCACAGGCCTCTACCATGACTCTTGCACCAAGGGCCTCCATCTCCAGGACGGAGCGGATCCTGCTCACCAGCTTCTTGTTCCGATTCTTCTCTAAGATGCCGTCCCACATAGGACGGGGAGGCATACCCTGTCGGGACAGGAGACAGATGGTCCCTGCACCGGTCTCGGCCAAGTATTTGCCGATCTCCAGCCCCAGGCCACCTGTGCCGCCCGTAATAAGGTAGATACCGTCCTGCCGGGGCGCAATATAGTCCTCCGGAGCCTCTGCTGTGTTCACAGCAGACAGGAGCTCCCCGTAGAGCCTGCCTCCCCGTAAGGAGAGGATCAAGGGGGCTTCCTCGGCGGTATAGACCTCCAGGATCTCACGAGGTGTAACCTCTTCCGTTACATCCAGACAGCGGAAGCTACAATTGGTATACTCCTGTACCAGGGTCTTGGCAATGGCAAGGACAGAGCGGTTCCAGGGCTTGACGGTCTCCCCGGGACGGACTCCGTAGCCATGGTCTGTTATGATATAGAAGCCTGTCTTGCCGCTAATATGCCGGAGCATAGCTCTGGGGAAGAAGAACAGGCTGTAAAGGCCCCGGTTCAACAGGGCGTCATAGTCCTTGTAGGAGGGAGTCTGTACTCCGAAGTCCAGGGAGGCAAAGTGGAATACGTGATCCAGGGTCTTAAGCCCCAGCTCACGGAGGAGCCAGTCGTAGCTCCCCTCCTCCCCTGTGATCTCGTAATGAGTCTCGTCCAGACGGGCACATTCCCCACCGATACGGACGAAATAGGGATGGACAGCCGCAGGCAGGGTCTCACCGAAGGCCCGTGCCACCCCGGAGCCATCCTCAAGGATCAGAGCATTGCCTGCAAGGCTCTTAAGATCCCCCGCAGGCAGTGCCCGGGGCAGAGGCTCCATACGGACACCGTAATAGGTATTGGCAACGTAGCTGTTAAACCGCCCTACCTTCTTGGTGGTATATTCTTCGATCTCTGCTAAGATCCTGCCCATGGGATCTGCTAATGTCACACGGAAGCTCATGGTCTCGGACCCGTTGCCTCCGGAGATCTTGACCAAACGGCTGAAGAACCGTTGGGGCAGGGCATCGTAGATCTTGAGATTACGATAGGACAGGGGCAAATACATTTCCCTGTTAATGTACACCTGCAGGGGGATGTTGAGAGCTGCATCTGCCATGGAGGGGTGGTAATGATAGCGGTTTAAGTCCGCCTTAAAGTCATCCCTCAGCTTGATCTCGCTGTGCAGAACGTCCCCGTTCTTATAAATATGCTCTACGCAGTGCCATCTGGGTCCCATATAGACCAGCTCATCGGTCTCATCCTCGGGAATGGGGATCAGGATCTCCTTTCCCCCATCGGCATAATCCGCAACACGGAATTCCTCCGTAGGACGGTCTGTGTGGACACAGGCCTCGCCCTCACAGTGGACCACCCAGTGATCCTCATTGTCTCGGGAGGCTACGGTAAAGCGGACACCGCTGTCTAACTTCTTAAGGATAATATGGGCTTCCTTAGGCTCCTCCCCAACCACAAGGGGCTGGATAAAGGTCATAGACTGGATGCAGATCTGCTCGGAGCCAAAATACTTTACGCAAACTGCCTTGACAAATTCGATATAGGCGGTGCCGGGAACGATATTACTGCCCATGATCTTATGCTCACGGACGAACCAGTGCTTGGACAGATCGAACTTTGCCAAGAAAATGGTCTCATTCATGGAATCGGAGAGCATCCGCTCTACAATGGGATGGAGCTTGTCCCCATCGGAGACTACATTTCCGTCTCCCAGCTCCGTGACCTTGGGATCTGCCCAGCAGACGATACGGTCGAAGCAGTAAGTAGGCAGGGAGACCTTGTAGCGGAGCTGACCCTCATAAAGCTGCTCCCAATCCACACCTGCACCCTTGGCATAGACCTGTGCAAGGAGCTCCAATGCAGAGGGCTCATAGCTGCCCTCCCCCATCTGTCGGAGGATCTGACATGCCTCTGTAGAGAGAGCGTAGAGCTCCTTCTCTGTCAGCTCACCCTCTGTGCGGTTCCGATATTTGTCAGAGACGATGCGGTGCTTGCCCATATAGGCATTGGGAATACCCTCGGCAGTAAAGCCACGGGCGATGATCTCCTCAAGGACTGTATACAGCTCCTCAGCAGAGCCTGCCACCACAGCCAATCTGTGGCTGTAATGTCCCCTGCCTATGTTGGAAGTATAGCACATATCACCGAAATGGATCTGAGGTGCCCGTGCTAAGAAGTCCCTGTAGGACAGGATCAGATTATGCAGGGAGCTCTCGGTCCGTGCAGACAGGGTCATGATCTCCCGATCACGGGCAGGTGTGGAGGTCTCTGTGGGCACAGGGGCCTCCTCTACTACCATATGACAGTTGGTGCCGCTGAAGCCGAAGGCGTTAATGCCGGCTCGTCTGGTCCTGTCTCCACGGAGCCATGGGGTAGGCTGATCCACAACGTATACAGGGGAATGGAGGAAGTCAATATTCCCGTTAGGCTCTTCAAAATGGATACTGGGAGGGATCAGCTGGTTCTCCATGGCCATGCTGACCTTCATCAGGCTGGCACAACCGGAGGCGGCTACCAGGTGTCCCACATTGGTTTTGACTGAGCCAATACCGCAGAATTGCTTGCGGTCCGTCTCCTTGGCAAAAGCGTTGGTCAGACCCATGATCTCAATGGGGTCCCCTAAGAGGGTCCCGGTGCCGTGGGCCTCTACGTAATCAATGGATTCTCCACGGACTCCTGCACGCTTCCAGGCATCCAGGATCACTGCCTCCTGTGCCAGGGGATTGGGGGCAGTAATGCCGTTGGAGGCACCGTCATTGTTAATGGCACTGCCCTTGATCACGGCATAGACGTGATCACGGTCCCGACGGGCTGCCTCAAAGGGCTTGAGCATAAAGACTACTACACCCTCACCGAAAACGGAGCCGCTGCACTTCTTGTCAAAGGTGCGGACCCGATTATCATCTGAGGTCACTGCACCGATGGTGCCGGAGTTCTCGTTATTCTTGCTGTTGAGGCTGTCGTCGTCTACCATATTGCCGCCGGCACCGATGGAGATACCACCTGCAAGTGCCATATCACATTCGTGGTTCCGCAGAGCATTGCAGGCCTCGTGGACGGCAACAAGACCGGAGGAGCAAGCCGTATCAATGACCATGGTAGGTCCCCGGAGGTTAAAGGCATAGCTGACACGGCTGGCAAGGAGGCCCTCCCAGGTGCCTGTGACCTTCATAGGATCCGGGGCAGTGATCTGCTTATAGAACATGGTATTGGAATAGTCCTTGCCTACAAACACCCCGGTCAGAGTATCCCGAATGGTATTGCCGCTGTAGCCTGCATCCTCAATGGCTGCCCAGGCAAGCTCCATAAAGACTCTCTGCCCCGGCTCGATATACCGTGCCTCTCGGGGAGAGATATTGAAGAAATCTGCGTCAAACTTGTCATTATCGGGAATGTAGCCTCCAATGAAGCTCTCTAAATTCCGAGACTCCGGGAAGGCCACCATCTCTACGAATTCGCCGTAATGGGGGTTCTCAATGACCTCCTCAAAACGGAGCTTATCCGCAGGCTTGCTGACGAAGCACCGCCGTCCGTTGATGATATTGTCCCAGAATTCTTCCTTAGACCCGGACATGGGTAAACGGCAGGACATACCGATAATGGCAATGTCTCCTACCTTGCCTGCCTCCTCGTCACGGATCTCCTGTAGGAGGGCGACTGCCTCCTGTTGGGAAATGGTACCCTTACTGAGCTGTGTCAGAATAAACTTCTTTACTTGATTCATATCTTGCACCTGCTCTCTTCATGCTTATTTCTAAGTTTTATACAAGATTTTCTAAGTCATCCAGGCTCAATTCGCCCTTCATGAACTGCTGTATCAGATCCTCAAGATCCCCCTTGGTCTGAGGTGCTGTATCCTCCCCGTCAGGAGGTGCCAGCTTGCCCGTAATATAGGCGGCAATGTCCGAGACCGTGGAATATACAAACACGTCTGTAATGGCCATTGCATCGGGGTAGATCCGATTGATCTCCTTCTGTAGGTAGGAAGCTAAGAGGGAGTTCCCCCCTGCTTCAAAGAATTTGTCGTACAGGTTGACCTCTCCCACGTGGAGGGTCCTTGCCCATGCCAGGGCAATGTTCTTCTCAACAGCGGTGAGCTTAGACGGGTCCTTGCCGTAGATCACGGGCATTTCCTCCGTCAGATACTCCGGCTCCGGGCTGTTCGCCCCGGGGACACGTGTAGAGGGCAGAAGGAATATGCCCCCCAGCTCCGAGGGGATCCCCTCCGGGAAGGAGCAGGCAATGACTCGCTGCCCCCCTAAGTCCAGAGCTTGACGGAAGGCAAGTCTGCCCTCCTCATGAGACAGGAAGGGGACCAGACTGCTCTGCCACTGTACTCCATGGTCCACAGCCATGCCGGCCTCCTTCCACCCCGTCCAGTTAATGGTAAGGGTACGCAGGCCACGTCGGTTCCTCTCGTAGGTATAACTGTCTAAGAAGGCATTGGCGGCAGTATAATCCGTCTGTCCCGGTGCTCCCACTGCAGAGGTGAAGCTGGAGAAGAGGATCATGCACTTTAGGTCCTCTTCTTGAGTCAGACGGTCCAGGAGGACGGTCCCCTCCATCTTGGGACGGAGGACGCGGAGGGCGGTTTCCCAATCCTTGTGGATCAGCATGCCGTCTCCTGCCACACCGGCGCCGTGGATCACCATATCCAGGCGGCCGTAGTCCCTGCGGATCTTCCGGAGCACTCCCTCCAAAGAAGCCTGTGAGGTCACATCACCCTCCAAGGCTCTGACCTCATAACCCTGAGCCTGTAGGGATGCCACCTTCTTAAGATAGGCCTCCTTGCCTGCAAGACTCCGACTCATTAGGAGGATCCTTGCCCCGGGGCAGGTCTGCAGGAGCTCCTCTGCCACTGCGGTTCCGATCCCTCCCAGGCCGCCGGTAATGAGGATCACGTCCTCCTGCCCCGGTGTAACGGGACGAGGCTCTGCTCTATAGGGCACCAGCTTCTCTAAATACTGCCGGTCCCCACGAATAGCAGTCACAAATTGCCCGGAGGGATTGCAGACAGCATCTGCAACCACTGCAGGACGGCTGTGGAGATCCGCGTCGATCACATACAGCTCTATATCGCTCTGCTCCGAGCCAATACAGGAGCAGAAGCCTATGAGGCTCTGATTCATGGGATGATAGACGGACTCCGTTCCTGTGACCCTCATAGCGTTAAGGGTGAGGAACCGCAGCTCCTTCCTGCCGGGGATGGCACTGAGGCTCTTGATCCAGCAGAAGGTGGTGTGGAGCTTATGCTCCCTGTCCTCCTGCAGATCTCCCTTGTCCGGGTAGAAGCCCAGGAGGTTAATAAACAGGTAGGATCGCAGATCCCCTAAGGTCAGGAGGGCTTTCTTCATATCCTCCTCACAGCTGGGAACGTAGATCCGATCCTGCGAGGGCATACGGAAGCTGTCATGGGGGATCATATGGATCACCGTTGCAAACCGCTTCTCCAGCTCCCTTAGGACAGGCTGCTCCGGGAACTCCTCCCTATGGAGGATCACCGCTGCGGTAGGCAGCCCGTCTACAGCGGAGGGCAGAGTCTGCGTCTGCTCCTCCCATACAATGTCATACATTCCATGGGGCTCTGTAAGGAAGCCCCGGGTCTGCCTCACCCGCTTCAGGCTGTACTCCTCTATCTCCCCTAAGAGGAGACCGTCGGAGGACAGGAGCTCTACGTGGAAGGTGGCGATCTCGTCGCTGTGCTCCCTGTGCTTTAAACGGGTGATGCGGCTATAAACATCCCCTCTTAGAGGGGCATAGATCTTCATATTTGTGTAGTGTAGGGGCAGATATTGCCCGTCCAGCAAATAAATGCCGGAGTTTACGGATCCGTCCAACAGAGGCGGATACAGGGTATAGGCCTCTGCCTCACGGCTATAGACCGGAGGGACGGAGCTGACCAGGATCACAGAATCTTGGTTTGCATAGAAGGTATGTCCCGTCTGCCAGTGGTCACCCAACCGGACAAAGGACTGCTCTTCCTCCTCTGCCGCCACCTGTGTATAGGAGGACAGGATCGTAGGAAGGTCCCGATGTTCTCCCCTGTTACCCGAACTTTGAGCTATCAGAGTTCCCTCGCTATGACAGATCCACTGTCCGTCCTCTCCCATCGAGGCGATACGGACGTGGAGCTCACTGCCCTCCTCTGTGGCGATGCAGTGGAGGATCCGCTCCTCATCCTGTCCGCAGGTCAGCAGGTTCACGAAGGTCAGAGAGCGAATACAGAAATCACGGGTGCCGAAGTGTGCCCTGCCGATCTCATAGAGCTGCTCTGCGTATACTGTGCCGGGGAGGACGCAGACACCGTTGATCCGATGCTCACGGAGCTCCATACAGGTCTTTAGGCTCATGGTCTTCTCGTAGATCGTAAGTCCCAGGGATCGGGTCACACACCGATCCAGCAGGGGATGGAGTGTATCTGCTCCCGTAGAGGGAGCAAGAGGTGTCCTGCTCTCATACCAGCACCGCTCCTTAGAGAAGGCGTAGGCAGGCAGAGAGAGCATGGTGACACAGGCATTTTCGTACAGGGGGGTAAAGTCCACCTCTGCACCCTGTAGGTAGGCCCGGGCAAGGCCGTCTAAATCTCCCGCACCCATTGCGGCGGCGGCAGTATCCGTCCAAGCTCTCCGCTGAGAGGGGGACAGGAGTCCCGGCTCATGAGTCTGTGCGGAGGTGGTACGGTGATGCCCATAATACATGGGCGACAGAAGCTCTGCCTCAGACAGAGCCAGGAATTGAGGAATATCCCACAGCACCATGGCGAAGCGGTGGCTGTGCTGCCCCCGTCCCAGATTGAGGCTGTAGCACAGATCCTCTAAGGAAATGTCGGTTCTGCCTGTGAGATAGGCTTGCAAATTCCTAAGGTAACGGAGCAAGCTCTCCTTAGTGGCGGCAGAGACCGTAAGGAGCTGATGTGTCAGAGCCGGGGTCTTAGGCTCATGGGGTCTATCATAGGATCGGAGAACCACGTGGCAGTTGGTTCCGCTGAGTCCGAAGGAACTGACGCCGGCGGTGAGCACACCGTCCTTGCCCTCCCAGGGCTTTAGGCTGTCGTTCATATAAATGGGAGAATCCACGTAGTCGATCTTGGGGTTAGGGGCGGTAAAATGGAGGCTGGGAGGGAGCATCCTGTGCTCCATCATCAGCAGGACCTTCACCACACCCAGCAGGCCGGAGCAACAGTCTAAGTGTCCAAAGTTAGACTTGGCGGCTCCCAGGGCACAGAACTGCTTCTTCACCGTGTAACGGGAGAAGGCGGCGGTCAGACCGCCGATCTCCACGGGATCTCCCAAACGGGTCCCTGTTCCGTGGGCCTCGATATAGGTCAGCTCCTCCGGGTGGATCCCTGCTCTGTCCCAGGTCTCTGCCAGGCACCGTTCCTGAGCTCCGGAATTGGGGGCAGTGATACTCATAGAGCTGCCGTCCTGGTTGACTCCACTGCCCTTGATAACAGCATAGATATGATCCCTGTCACGGACAGCGGCACGGAGTGGCTTGAGGATCAGATTGATGACACCCTCTCCCCCACCGGTTCCGTCAGCGGAGGCATCAAAGCTCCGTGTACGCTCGTCAGAGGAGCCGGTTCCCATATTCTGCCCCGTTCTCTCGGGACAGAGGAAGATGCGGATGCTGCCTGCAACAGCCACGTCTACCTCCCCCTGTTCAATGGCTCTGCAGGCCTGGTGCAGAGCGACCAGGGAGGAGGAACAGGCAGTATCTATGACCATGGCAGGTCCTGTGAGATCCAGGAGGTAGCTAATGCGGCTTGCCAGGAAGGAAGTCACATTACCGGATACAGTCAAGCCTAAGACCTCCTCCGGGGCATCTCCAAGGAGGGACTCATAGCTGTCCCCTACCTGGTTATAGCCTACATATACCCCTGTCCTGGATCCGGAGAGACGGGAGCCGCCATAGCCTGCATCCTCTAATGCACACCAGGCAGATTCCAGGTACAATCTCTGTACCGGGTCCATGAGCTCCGCCTCCCGATGGGAGAGCTTAAAGATCCGAGGCTCGAAGCGGTCAATGGAGGGGAGATAGGCTCTGTGGGAGAAGGCCCCTACCTCCCTGCCGTAGGCTACCCGTGCAAAGGTCTGTGCATCCCGGATTCGAGCCTCCGGCAGCTCCGTGACCATATCCAAACCCTCAGAAAACGCCTGCCAAAGAGCCTCCTTGGTAGTGGCGCCGCCTGCCTTAGCATCCATGCCCACAATGGCCACGCCCAATTGCTCCCGAGAGGGATGCAGATCTGCACCTCCACACAGGAGTTCACGGTCATCTAAATTCAGGTTCAGATTCAAGTTCAACATAAGCTCTCCAAAGGGTGCATCAGGCACCCGTTATCATTTCATCTATATTCTGCAGAAGATCCGTTCTGCCGCAGTCCTCAAAGAGCTGCTCCAGGCGAAAACGCCGCTCCTCTGCAGGGGTTCCTTTGGTACGGAGGATGGTCAGGAGGAGGTCAATGGCATTCCCGGTCTCTTCTTCCGTTGCAAGTCTGTCCTCCTGCTCCATGCGGGTCTGCATGAGGGTCAGCTCCTTATAGGGAGCTACCACACCGGTCTCGTAGGCATCGGGATCCCAATTCCGATTCCTGGTGGCTACGGCAATGCCCATGGCACGGGACACAATGGGGAACTTGCAGCCTTCAAAATGGTCGTAGAGTGCCTCTTCCTCCCCCTCGAAGGCAAAGACGGGGATGTCGGCTATATTGGTCTTCATCATGTTCTTAAGAACACGGCCGGAGCCAACCTCTACGCAGTAGCTTATCATAGCCTTCTTTAGGTAGGTCATGCTGTCTGCCCAGCGGACGGGGCTGACGATCTGCTTGACCAGGCTGTCGATCACAGTCTGTGCTCCTCCGTAGGGTCTTGCGTCTACATTAGCCAGGACGGGGATCTGAGGCTCACGGATCTCGTAGTCCCTCAGGACCTCGCCGAAGGCTCTTGCCGCAGGCTCCATAAGTGGGCAGTGGAAGGGGGCACTGACATTGAGGAGCTTGGTCTTGACCTCTGCCTCACGGAGCTTGTCCACTGCACGGTTCACTGCCCCGGCAGAGCCGGAGATGACCTGCTGGGTCCTGGTGTTGTAATTGGAGATCACCAGGACCTCCTGCTCTCTTACGGAGCCACAGAGCTCCTCCAGCATGGGGATGTCCCTGGTCATAACAGCGGCCATAGCCCCCTGTCCGGGAGGAACGGCCTGCTGCATCAGGGTGCCCCGTGTCTGAGCAAGGCGTACACCCTCGGCAAAGGTGAAGACTCCTGCACAGGTCAGTGCAGACAGCTCCCCTAAGCTGTGTCCTGCCAGGATCTGAGGACGGATGCCCCGTTCCTCCAGGACGCGGAAGGTGGCCACGCTGGTAGTCAGAATGGCAGGCTGTGCATTGCGGGTCAACGTCAGCTCTGCAAGATCGCCCTTGAAGCACAGATCGCTGAGGGAAAAGCCCAATACGTCGTTGGCTTCTTCAAAGGTCTGCTTTGCAATATCATAGGTCTCACACAGGGCCTTGCCCATACCAATGTATTGGGAGCCTTGCCCCGGGAACAAAAAGGCTTTCTTATGTACCATATCTCTCACACTCCGTCTTGCCTTAGCACTTGTCGTCTGTCTCCACCACGAAGGACAGGGTAATGAGGATGGCAGACAGACCTAAGAGGAGAGCAAGCTCCTTCCATGCGGCACCCAGGCCGTTCTCGTAGAGGACCTCCTCTGCAGCCTTAAGGAACCAGGTAGTGGGGACGAAATCTCCCACTCGCTGCAGGAACTTGGGCATGATATCACGGGGCCACATACAGCCGCCCAGCATGAGAACGGGCAGGTTTACCAAACCGATAAAGGCACCGGCAACCACATTGTTCTTGGAGAAGCGGCTGATGGTCAGACCGATGGCAATACAAGTGGTAGCGAAGATCAGAGTCACCAGCATGACCTGGAGGGTCACACCGAAGCTGTCGCCGAAGCTGAGCTCTCCCTCCAAGATCACAGGCAGGAGAGAAATGATCAGCACTACCTGGACCGCGGCTACGATCACGTAGCTCAGCAGGTGCTGGAGCAGGTAGCTGGCTCTGGTGGTGGGGGTGGTAAGGATACGGCTGTAAACACGGCTCACCTTGTCCTCTAACAGCAGGGTGGTTGCAAAGGACATGAGGAACATCATACCCATAGCTAAGTAGCCCAGGGAGTTGACGCCACGCTCGATCTTCTCACCCTTGCTCAGGTCGAAGTTCTCATACTTTGTTTGGAAGGTGCCCTCCAAATAGTCCTCGACTACCTCGTAGAACTTGGTCTCGTCCCCTTCGCAGAGCTTGCCGATCTCACCGCAGTTGGTGCCGATGCCTGCAACCAGCATGGTCAGGGGGATGGAGTCTGAGTTCTCCTCAATGGCAAAGATCTCCACCTTGGGCTTCTTGCCGTCGATCATATCTTGGGCATAGTTCTCCGGGAAGCGGATGGCCATATTGATGGTGGAATTGATCAGTGCGGAATTGATGAGCTTGTCGTCGTTCTCATATTCGTGGATATTGGCAGCGACCTTCATCTCCTCCATAATTGCTGTGGTGAGCTTGGAGTCATCTAAGTCGATAACGCCCACCTCGTACACCTGCTCTGCATTAAAGATGGAAATGAACAACAGGTTCAGCACAATGGGAACCACGATCATCAGCAGAATGTTAAGGGGCTTGAGAAAGATCCTCTTTAGGTTATTTAACAGAACAGTCATGCTCTCTTCCTCCTTGACATGAGAATAGCAATGGTACTTGCACCGATCACAAACAGCCAGAGGATGCCGATATTCTCCAATGCAATGCCCGTATCTCCGTTGTAAATGGAGTTAAACATGGCAGTCTGTGCATAGTAGTTGGGAGAAATGAACTTGAGGGGTCCCATGTCGATCTTGACGAAGCCCCCTGCAAGGAAGGTGCAGGCAATGACCAGCAGGGATACCATGGACTGACCCTTGGCACCGTCACGGGTGATCATGCACAGGCAGGCACCCAGGGTAACGGAGGCGGCAGCCATGGAGATAATGACACCCAGCAGGGCCAGGTAATTATTGCCCCAATTGGCCCCATACACAAGCCCTGTTAGAAGGACGATGAAAATACCCTGGAGGGTGGTTGCCACGATCATACCCAACATCTTGCCGATGTACTGCTGGTAGCGCTTAATGGGAGTGGTCTTGATCCGCTCACCGATCACGCCCAGGTAGTCGTCTGCAATGGTGTTACAGCCGTACTCCGCACCGTAGAGCAGGACCATCATGAGCATGGCAATGGCATAGTAGCTCATAGCATCGGGGGTGGCATCTGCCTCAATCTCCATGCGGGTATAGCCCTCCTCAATATCCAGATCCTGGGGCAGGCTCTTGCCGGGGAAGTGCTTCTGTACCGCAAAGTCTGCATTAAGGGAGCTGGTAAAGGTGTCGAATACGCATTTGACTACCGTTGCATCGATCTGAGAGGATCTGCCTGTCTTAATGGTAATGGAAACAGGCTCAGGATCCTCCTTGTCCCCGTATTCCATCACGTTCTTGGAGAAATCCTCGTCAAAGTGGATCATAGCAGCGATCCTGTGATCCTCGGCAATGTCATTATCACAGGCCATGCTCTGTCCGTCAGCCTCGCTGCTGACGTTGTAGACCTTCATCCACTGGGAGATACTGACCTCGGTGGTCTCTGTAGCCTCCTCGGTCTCCTCTTCCTCATCCTCCTCAGAGGCCTTCTCCGGGGTGAGGGTGCCCAGGGGCTCCAGGACCTGAATGATACCGTCGGCGATCTGTTCCTTGCCCGTATCCTCATTCAGGATGCCTACGGTAACAGGCTCCAGTCCCGTTGCAAACATATTGCTGAAGGCAGAGCCCAGAACCAGGATCACAAGGCTGAAGGTCAGGATCTTGGAGATCAGAGGCTTGTAATCCAGGAAGACACACTTAAGCGTGTGTATAAATTGATAGTATATATTACGCATAGCAATCCGATTCCTTCCTTAAAAATACTTCGGCAGGACTCAGTCTCTCAGCTTCTTGCCGGTGAGGGTCAGGAACACGGTTTCCAGGGTGGGCTTCTCCACGTTAATGGCCCGGATATCGATCCGCTTGGAAATCAGCATTTCCAAGAGCTGAATGGTAGACATGATAGCAGGGTTGACCTGAATGTTCAGTACGTTCTGATTCCGCTCACAACGGGTCACGCCGGGGATCCGCTTAATGGCCTCAGCAAGCTGGAGGGTCATGTTGTTGATCTCGATGGTGGCAAATTCTTCCTTGACCGTCTCCGTAACCAGCTGGTCGATGGTGCCTACTGCAATGAGCTTGCCAAAATCCATAATGCCCACACGGTCACAGATAGCCTCTACCTCTTCCATATAGTGGGAAGTGTAGATAACGGTGGTGCCGTTGTGGTTCAGCTTGCGGATGGACTCTAAGATGCTGTTTCTGGACTGGGGATCTACACCTACCGTAGGCTCGTCCATAAAGAGGAGCTTAGGCTTGTGTACGATGGCACAGGCAATGTTGAGACGACGCTTCATACCGCCGGAGAAATTCTCGGAGGTGTCCTTGCGGCGGTCCCACAGACCTGTAAACTCCAGAGCCTCCTGGACAGCGGCCTTAAGCTCCGGTCCCTCCAGACCGTAGAGTCTGCCCCAGTAGATCACGTTGTCGTATGCACTGAGCTTCTCAAAAAATGCCAGATCCTGGGGAACGTAGCCGATATCCTGCTTGATGGCAGTGCTGTCCCTGGAAATATCCTTGCCCAGAACACGGACACTGCCCTCAGTGACCTTGAGGGTGCCTACCAGCATACCGATGAGGGTGGATTTGCCGGCGCCGTTGGGGCCTAAAAGGCCGAAGACCTCGCCCTCCCGTACATCCAGATCGATCCTGTCTACGGCAGTATGGTTCTTGTAGCGTTTGACCAGCTTGCTGGTTTCAATGATATTCATGAATGATTACCTCCTATGCTAATAGCTAATATGAAATGGATCACGGTCATTACTCAAAGTACTCGATCATCTTGTCGATCTCAATATCTCCCGTCTCCAGCTGATCAATGAGCTGGGTCACAGGCTCTGCACTGTCCTTCTCCTGTCCGTTGCCGCTGAGCTTGGAGTCAATGTACTCTGCCATCTCGAATACGGTGGGATAGGAGAACACATCGGAAACGTCCAGCAGATCGTCAAAGTGCTGGTTCAGGATCTTTAGGATCTCCGTAGAGGTCATGGAGTTACCGCCGAGAGAGTTGTAGTTCTCGTAAATGTCGATCTCCTCAATACTGAGAACTGCCGCATAGATATATGCCACCTGCTTCTCCGTATGGGTCAGATCTGCGGCGGACTTGCCTAAGATCACTACGTCCTGGATGTTGAAGCTGCGGCCGGGTCCTCCCTCGCCGCTTGTCATACGACGCTTCTGCACCTCTACCGCCTTGCGGATATTAGGTGCCAAGTCCAGGGGGATCATATCTGCGATCTGTGCCATAACGCTGTAGTTCAGCTCCCCGGGAACTACGTTAATGAGGCCATAGCTCACCGCATCGTTAAGGTAGGAAATGGCAGAGGCTGTATCCAGGGAACGGAACAGGACCTGGGCATCGGATACCTGGTAATCTACTGCCATGCCGGTCTCGCTCCAGGCAGGCCAGTTAAGGGATACCACGGGCTTGCCCATCAGGGCTGCCTGCTGTGCATATGCATCTAAGTAGGAATTGGCGGCCGTATAGTCACCCTGTCCCGGACCGCCTAATAGGGTGGTCATAGAGGAGTAGGCTACGAACAGCTCCATATCCTCCCAGTGCAGGAGGCTGTCCAGGATCTTGGTCCCCACCACCTTGGGCAGGAGGACCTCGCGGAAGACTCGGAAGGGCTTGTTGATCAGGAAGCCATCACCTGCCACACCGGCACAGTGGACAACACCCACCACCTTGCCGAAGGCCTGCTCCATAGAACGGAGGAGTCGGTCCATAGCAGAGGCATCGGATACATCCCCACTGACGGTGGTGATGCCTACGCCCTTCTTGCGGATCTCGGAGAGGATGGCAATGGCGTTGCAGAGCTTGGGGTCTGTCTGCTCCTCTATAATGGCGGCCCACTGCTCCTCCTTGGGGAAGGGCCGTCTGGACAGGAGGACGATGTTGGCGGCCCCCTTCTCTGCCAGGTATCTGGCAGCCTCCAGTCCTAAGCCTCCCGTACCGCCGGTGATCAGGACACAGCCACGGGACAGATCCACGGGGACCTCGTCCATCTGTGCATCACGGTCAAATTTGACAAGCCGCTCTGCATACCGCTCCCCTCCTCGGAGAGCTACACGGGCTGTACGCTCCGCAGAAAGAAGCTCCCTCATGATCTGATCCGTATCTGTGAAGCCATCTGTGTCAATGGAACGGGTAACAAGATTCTCGTATTCCTGTACCACACATTTACCCAGACCTATGAGTGCGGCGTTCTCGGGCTTGACTACAGGCTCACGTCCTGTGACTCTTGCACCGTGGTCTGTCAGGATCACAATGTCGGGCTTGCCGTGAACACGCTCCTTGATCAGAGCCTTGGTCATATGGAACAAGCCGTATACTCCACGGTCCAGCTGATCCTCAAAGGTCTGTAAGGGAGTCTCTGCCCCATGGGGGCTATAGGCTCCGGCATAGATAACGGTATTGAGCTCTACGCCCCCAAGGGCGGCAAAGAGGCTGCGGTAGCCCTCCTCACTGCAATCCACGTCGTAAATATCTCGGTCGATCTCAGCAAAGGCACTGCCGTTATCCGCCAGGATCAGTCGGGTAGAGGCTGCCTCGATCCGATCCACCAACTCATCACTGAGAGTCTGGCTGCCGATGATCAGTGTGGTTCCCAGGGAGTCAATGGAGGTCTCCGGAGCAGCCTTGAGGCTCCACTTAGTGCGGTAGTAGGTCTTATCCTCGTAATTATTGAATTTGTGTACCTTCTTTACGGTATAGTCCGTAATATCCACAAGGATGTTCCCATCCTTGTCCATAAGCTGTACGTCATAGGTATAGGTCTCGTCGCTGGCAGCATTAGGGTTCTTGCAAACTGCACGGCTGAATACCTCCTGAGGCAGGGGCTTGTAGAGTCGCAGGCTCTTAAAGAGGAAGGGCAGGTACACACCCTCCATAGTCGCCTGTATGCCTGCATTGACCGTAGCATCCAGGAGACTGGTATGGAAGCGGAAGGTCTTAAGATCCTCTGCAAACCGATCGTCGATCCTGGCATGAACATAGAGGTCACGGGGGGAGATATAGACTCTCTCAATATTCTGCCAACGGGAGCCGAAGCACATAATGGCATCGGGAGTGTCTAAGCCGGCTAACTGCACCGGCTTGCTCATAAGGGTAGTATCCCGTTGGAGGACCCCTAAGTCAAAGGGAGCAGGACAGGTAGCAGGGTCTAAGGGATAGGCCTTGCCCTCTACGTGCTTGACCCACTCCGTTCCCTCGGAGTCCATTGCAGTCTTGGCGGTGGCAACGGTAAACTCCACGTAGCCCCGATGCTTGGTAACTACGATCTGTGCCTCTACCTCCTCCTTGGGATCTACGGCAAGAGGTGTCATAAAGACCAGGTCTCTCAGCTCCAGCTCCCCGTCAATATACTTGGAGCAGACCTCTCTTGCCAGCTCCACATAGGCGGTGCCGGGGATGATGTTCCGTCCCATGATCACATGGTCACGGAGGATCCAGTGCTTCTTAACACTGAAACGGGTAATATAAATATCCTGGGCAACGGACTTAAGGAGGCACCGCTCCACCAGGGGGTGGTCATTGGCCTCGCCGAACTCGCTGACATCCTTGGTCTTAAGGATCCGTTCCTCTGCCCAGTAGGTGGTCCGTTCAAAGGGATAGGTAGGCAGGTGGAGCTTCTGAGGGGGCTTGCCCTCAAAGAGAGCCTCCCAACGGATGGTGGCTCCGTGGATATAGCAGTTGCACAGCTCCCGCAGGTCCTGCATATTGATGCCGATAGCATGGAGCTTGCTAAGGAGCTCCTCTGCATTGCGGTTGGTGCTACGCACCTGAGATTCCGTATACTCACCGGGGCCCCGTTCCATACGCTTGTCGGAGACTACCTTATAGCTGCCGTAATAGACACCGTCGTCTACGTGATCCACACCGCTGTAGCTCAGACGGTGGAGCTTGCGGCTCAGATCCTCGTAGGACAGGAAGGGAATGGCAAGACGGAAGCTGTAGTGACCCCTGCCTACACAAGCGGTGTAGCACAGAGCTCTCAGATCGATCTCCGGCTCCCGATCCAGCAATGCCGTATACCGCTGGATATACTGCTCCAGGGACCACTTGGTCTTGGCAGACAGGGTCAGTACCCCGGGGACCCGGTTCTCCTCGGTCTTGGGTGCAATATAGGCATCCGCACTCTCCAGGAGAACGTGGACGTTGGTACCGCTGAAGCCGAAGCTGCTGACGCCGGCTCGCAGGACCTCTCCCTCCTGTCCCCAGGAGGTGGCACGGTCTACAACATACATAGCAGAGTCCATGAAGCTGATATGGGGATTGGGCTCTTCAAAGTTGATGCTTGCAGGAAGGGTGCGGTGCTTCATTGCAAGGATGACCTTCATCATACCCACAGGGCCGGAGGCACCGATCAGATGTCCCACATTGCTCTTGGCAGAGCCGATACCGCAGAACTGCCGATCACTGCTGTACTTTCGGAAGGCGTTGTTCAGTGCCTTAAATTCAATGGGGTCTCCCAACAGGGTCCCTGTTCCGTGGGTCTCGATGTAGGAAATGGTTCGGGGATCGATCTTGGCCGTTTCCCAGGTCTTGGTGATGACGTCGGTCTGTGCTCCGGGATTGGGAGCGGTAATGCCGTTGGAGGCGCCGTCGTTATTGGCGGCACTGGCCAGGATCACAGCGTGGATCCGATCTCCGTCGGCAATGGCCTTCTTCAGAGGCTTGAGGAGCAGGACGGCACAGCCCTCGCCGAAGACGGTACCGGCAGACTTCTTGTCAAAGGGGCGGACGATGGAATCGTGGGATGCCACAGACTCCAGTGCGTCTACGGCCTCATCCGGGTCCTTGTTCCCGTCTGCAGGGGAGCCGCCGCAGGCAATGCCGCCGGCAATGGCCATATCGCAATCTCCTGCCTGGAGTGCTCTGCAGGCCTCGTGGACGCAGACCAAGCCGGAGGAGCAGGCCGTATCAATGACGATGGCAGGACCGCGGAAGTTGAAGATATAGCTGATACGGCTTGCCAGAATGCCGTGCCAGGAGCCTGTGGTGCTGAGGGTGTCGTCCATGGTGACACGCTTGTAGAATTCGGAATTATTATGATCCTTGCCTACAAACACCCCGATGGAGCTGCCCATTACATCATTGAGGCTGTAGCCGCCGTCTTCGATGGCGGAGCAGGCCGTCTCTAAGAAGATCCTCTGTCCCGGCTCCATGTACTTGGCTTCTCTGGGAGCAATGCCGAAGAATGCGGCATCGAATTTATCCGTGTCCTTCATGTAGGAGCTGCGGCTGTTAAAGCGGTTCTCTTCGATGCCGAAGGGCTTCATGCCCATAACATCTGCAAAGATCTTGTTCTCAACCAGGCGATAGTACTCATCCAGCTCCCTGGGCATATAGCCCAGGCAATCCCGTTCATGGAGAAGATTCTCCCATAGCTCTCGATAATTAACCGCATTGGAGAGATTGCAGGACATACCGATCACCGCAATGCGGTTATCCTGCTGACCGCCCTTTTCCAGCTCTCCAAGCTCTTGAAGGATGGACATAGCACGGTCGGGAGACAGATTCCTTTGGCTGACCTGCTCTAAGATATATTCTTTTACTAAACTCAAGGTCGGTCCCTCCTATAGGAGCTGTCCTGCCTGGCCCGGATCGATCTCCCCGGAGGCAAGGAGCTCCAGAAGTCTACGCATCCGGTCTGTGTCGGACAGCTTTTCTTCTACAGCAGGCTCTGAGGGAAGGTCCTCCGGGTGAGAGTCGGGGAGCTCCCGCGGCTCCTCCACAGGGACGATTCCGAGCTTGCTGTCTATAAATTCGGACATTTGTGCAATAGTTGGATATACGAACACATCTGTAATATCCATAGTACCGGGGAAGTGCTTGTGGATCTCCTTCTGCAAATAGGTTGCGGAAAGAGAGTCCCCTCCGATCTCCAGGAAGCGGTCATGATATCTGACCTCCCGTAGTCCCAGGGTCTTTGCCCAGGCTTGGGCAACAGTCACCTCTGTAGGCGTCAGGGGCGTATCCTTTCCTCGGACGGTAATGGTATAATTCTCGTTGTCTGAGGACTTACGGGCATCTGCCTTGCGGATCTGCGTGAGGGTGTCCTCGTCGAATCGCAGGGTCCTCTGATAGTCCTCTAAGGAGGCGGCAAGCTCCTTGTATCGGTATTCTCCAATAAGGATCCGAGAGGGGCTGCAGCTCATAGCACGGAGGAAGGCAGCCTTGCCCTCTTCGTTTGTTAGGAAGCCTACGGGAGAACGGTCCATGTCCACCCCGTTGGCAAGTGCCATACCGCATTCCCTCCATCCGCTCCAGTTTAGGACTTTGATCCTGCCCTTGGGATCATTATAGGAGGCGTAGGCATCCATGAAGCTGTTGGCACCGATATAATCTGCCTGTCCCCCCACGGGTAGCACCGTAGAATAGGAGGAGAACAGCAGGAGGAAGTCCATATCCCCTTCCTCGGCATAAACCGCCAGCTCGTGAGTCCCCCAGACCTTAGGTGCCAGGACCTGTGCAAGGTCCTGCCACTGCCGCTTGATCACAAAGCCGCCGCCGGGCAGACCTGCGGCATGGACCACGCCGCGGATCTCTCTATGGGAGGACAGAAAGGCCTTAAGTGCATTGCTGTCTGCAACGTCGCAGGATACACATTGTAGGCTGCTGACCTTGTGACGGAGTCGGGACAGGGTCCTGTACTTAGGCTCCCGGGCAGAGTCCCATTCCTCGGGAGGCAGGGTCTGACTCCGAGACAGTAGGATCAGCCGAATATCCGGCTCCATTTCGCTGAACAGTTCTGCCATAACCAAGCCAATGCCACCGGTGCCCCCGGTGATCAGGTAGGTCCCACCCTTGCGTAGGGTGAAGGCCGTGCCTTCATCCTCCTCCACAGGGGCGATGCCGGGAACCAGCCGCTGTCCCCCTCTGCGGAGAATCATATAATCGGAATGGTTGTAGGAAAGCTCTTCTATAACAGCCGTAGGTCCTGTGTCCCCGGAATAGAGGATACAGCGCAGGTCCAGTCGGCTGTATTCATATAGGATGGATCTGCCCATACCTGCAATGAGCATGGACAGGGGTGTGGGTGCAGAGCCCACAGGGATCAGAATGTCCACTCTCAGATTCCCCAAAGCCTTGTTAGAGGCAATGGCCGAGATCATATGGAAGAAGCCCTGTGCGATCCCCTCTGCCTCGGTGCGGAAATCCTCGGTGCTCTCGTAAGCTCCCGCCTCCGGCAGGAAGAACAGGATCCGAGACAGATTCTTGTGCTCCATTTCACGGAAGAATTGGGTAAAGTCCTCACGAGCCTCCGGGAATACGTATGTCCTACGGTCCGTATTCCCTACGTGCCAGGGACAGAGGACCAGCTCATAGGCTCTGTCTCTCCACGCTGTCTTAAGCTCCCGATACATGGCCCTGGGGGCTCTGTCCACATAGGACACAAGGACCGTGGAGTGTTGGGGATCGTAGACCTCCGAGGGGCGGTATTGGGTGGTCTCTGCCGTCCACACCGGCTGTCTCAGAAGGGGCTCCCTGTATTGGAAGAATTGCTGTGTTTGACGGGAGCCGGCTCTCTTCATACCGTAGTCCTTTACGGTGGCAAGGATCCGCCCTTCTTCGTCAAAGATCTGAATATCAAACAGATGGATCTCCCCATCAGCGGAGGAGCTCTCTGTATTCTTGACCGTATGGGAATAAACGGGTCCGGTCATGGGGCCGTAGATCCGCATACTGCCGTAATAATAGGGCAGGCAGAACACATCCCCATTGAGGACACTGCTGCAGTTCACTGCCGCATCCAGCATAGAGGGATAGAATCCGTATTGTCGGAGCTCATGGGCAAACTCTGCCTCCGGGGCGGCATAGGTCACTGCCTCCCCCGGGGTCATCCACAGCCCCTTCTGGACCTTCCAACGGGGACCGGTGGTGACCATGCGGTCCACGGCGGTGGTCTTGTCTATAATATTCTCCCCCATACGGGACAGGAGGCCGGGGACATCTACATTTGTGGGTCTCTCCCCTGTGAAGGAGGAGACCTTTGCCTTAACATGGATGCTCCACTGCGTCCCCTCACTGCGGCTCTGGATGGTAGCGTCCAATTGATCGTCGTTCATGCGGTACAGAATGGTCTGTACCTCTCTGCTCTGCCCCTCATCAAAGATCATGGGGCTCATAAAGACCAGAGAATCTATTTGGAGCCCTTGAGTTCCCAGCATCTTAGAGGAGGCAGAACGGAGCATTTCTACATACACCGTACCTGCTAATACGTTCCGCTCGCCGATGACGTGCTCCCGCACCTCGGAATGGCTCTCCCGACTCATAAGGGTAGCATAGACATGGAGGAGGGGCGACTCTGTTATACAGGTGTCAATCAAGGCTTCCTTGTTGCCTGTGGGGTAGAGAGGAGTCTTGGGGACAGGGTTGATCCAGCACCGCTCCTGCTCCAGGGGCAGAGTGACGCCGGAGGTCATATGCAGGTCACAGTCTCCGTAGACCTGATACCAATCGATGTCCGCTCCCTCCATATAGGCTCTGCACAGCTCCTCCGGAGAAGGGTCCCCGGGAACGGCTGTCTGTCTGCGGTCTCCTGCAGAGGTGCTCTGCCGAGAGACTCTGTGCTCTAAGTCCTCTAAGTCTCCATAGGTAGAGACTACCATAGCGAAGCGTTCTGCTTCCATGGACTTGGACACATTGGCGGTAAAGAGGAAGGAGCTCAGCTCTGCCGGATCCTTAGGTACCTCTCTGCGGAGCTGCCCTGCCAAGCGAAGAAGCTCCTCCCGATCCGAGGCCGAGATGGCCAGGACCATAGGCAGGGCTGATACAGAGGGACTCTGCTCCGCCTCCTGCAGGACCATATGGCAGTTGGTACCGCTCATGCCGAAGGAGCTGACACCGCAGATCCTGGGGAATGGGCTGTCCCAGGGAGCCGGGCTGTCCTGGATATACACAGGGGAATCCATAAAATCGATCCGCCTGTTGGGACTGGTAAAGTTCAGATGGGGAGGCAGCATCCTATGGTGGAGGGACAGGATACATTTGATCAGTCCCATAATGCCTGCTCCACAGTCCAAGTGCCCCATATTGGTCTTTAAGGAGCCGATGGCACAGAATTGCTTCTTGTCCGTGTATTTGCGGAAGGCACCTTGGATACCGGAGATCTCTACGGGATCTCCCAAACGGGTGGCTGTGCCGTGGGCCTCTATATAGGAGACCTGTTCGGGGTCGATGGCTGCATTCTCCCATGCCTTGCAGATCACTGCCTCCTGAGCGGCGGCGTTGGGAGCTGTAATGCCTACGGAGGCTCCGTCCTGGTTCACGGCACTGCCCTTGATCAGGGCGTAGATCCGATCCTTGTCCCGACGTGCCAGGGAAAGGGGCTTGAGGACCAGTGCCGCTACCCCCTCGCCTCCATTGGTGCCGTCAGACTCCATATCAAAGGTCCTGGTCTGTCCGTCACGGGAATTGACCGTGAGCTCACTGCTGTCTCCTGCCCGTTCCGGGATCAGGCTGTATTTGACACTGCCTGCCAGGGCAATGGAGCAGTCTCCTGCACGGATGGCATTGCAGGCCATATGGACCGCAACTAAGGAGGAAGAACAGGCCGTATCTACCATGACCGCAGGGCCGCGGAGGTTGAGATAATAGCTCAGACGGCTGGCAATGATGGAGTTTACTGTGCCGGACAGGGCACGGTCTGCGTACTCCGGGTCGGAGTTGGCAAGGATCTTGCTGTATTGATGCTCCGGGGCGGTATATCCTACGAATACACCTGTGTCGGAGCCGGATAAACGGTGCTTAGAAAGGCCTGCATCCTCTAAGGCTCTCCAGGCAACCCGGAGGAAAAGCCTCTGTGCAGGGTCCAGCAGGGCGGCATCCTTGGGAGGGATATGGAAGAAGGAGGGACAGAACCCATCCACTCTGTCCAGGTAGCTCTGCTCTGCATAGTCGGAGATCTCCATGCCAAGGAAACGGGCAAAGGCATCTGCATCCCCCTTCCGTTCCTCCGGGAGAGGTCTGACGAAGCTGTCCCCTCTGCACAGTGCCTCCCACAGCTCCCCTGCATTGTGGGCATGGCCTGCCATAAGGTCCATGCCTACAACTGCGATCTCCTCTCCGCTGTCCGGGGAAGGATTCTCCTCTGCAGGGAATTCAAAGAGGGCATCTAAGTCATCCAATTGCATATCAAAGTCCAAGGGTATCACCTGCCTTGTTTATATATCCATAGCCCTACCGGGAGAAAAATTCCTCCGTACCCGTATCAAAGTACAGGGTCTGCAGACGGGCCTCCTGCTCCGCAGGAGGGACCTGCTTGCCACGGAAGATCTGCAACAGCAGATCTCGTGCAGCCGTCAGCTCCTGTGCAGAGGGCTCTCTCTCCTCTGCCTCCAGGGTCTGCTCCATGAGCTGCAAGCGGCGGTAGGGCTCCATAATTTCGGTTTCATAGGTTTGGGCATCGTAGCACAGGTTGCGGGTGGCAACGGCCTGGCCCATACAACGGGAAAGAAAGGGGACCTGCTTTTCGTTGCCCAGGAGCTTCTCCAGCTCGCGGGCGTTGTCCGGCACATCAAATGCCAGGGAATGGACAGCAGGGAAATTATCGGACATCAGATTTCGCAGGACCTTGCCCGGTCCCACGTCCACAGCAACACGGATCTGCTGTGCCTTGAGATATTCTACGGTCTCCTGCCAACGGACGGGGCTGACAAGCTGTTGAGCCAGCCGCTCCTTAATATGGGCAAAGACGTGAGGTGCGGCAGTGACGTTAGACAGGACGGTCTTGCCGCTGTCTGTAAAGGTATAGCTGTCCAGCACAGCTCTGAACTGCTCCAGAGCAGGCTGCATCAGGGGCGAATGGAAGGGAGCACTGACATTCAGCCTCTTGACCGAGGCTCCCAGGGCTACCAGCCGTTTCTCCGCTTCCTCTACTCCGGCCTTGGAGCCGGAGATCACGTTCTGCTTTAGGGAGTTGTAGTTGGAAACACAGACCACCTGTCCCTGTGCAGAGATCTCCCTGCAAACAGACAGGATCTCGTCCTTGGGGACTCTGCCTACGGCGGTCATGATCCCCTCGGATCCACGGGCCGCATCACGCATGAGCTCCCCACGTGTCCTGACCAGTCGGACTCCCTCTGCAAGGGGGAGATAGCCTGCACAAACCAGTGCAGAGAATTCTCCCAGGCTATGTCCTGCATAGAATCGGGGGCGGAAGCCGAATTCCTCCTCCAGAACACGGAAGGAAGCCACGCTTGCCGTTAAGATGGCAGGCTGAGAATGCTCTGTTTTGGTCAGCTCCTTCAAGTCTCCCTCCAGGCAGAGCTTCTTTAGGTCCATAGAAATGGCCTCGGACGCCTCTTGGAAGGTCTCCCGTGCAATATCATACTCCCTAAGGAGCTCCTTGCACATTCCTACATATACACTTCCCTGACCGGGAAACATTGCAACCTTCTTCTTCATTCTCTCACGCACGCTGCTACTGCAATGTGCCCTCCTTTCGTTCGGTGTTCTTCTGTGGTCTCTTCCCGATCCCCCACCATCTTGAGGGGGACACG
>JAZNYV010000107.1:0-3592 GCA_045594585.1 Faecousia sp.
GGAGGAAAGTCGTATCAGAGGAACAGTTCAGAGGAATGTTCTGCTGCATGCGGATATACTCATTCTCCTTGGCATTGATACGTACTACCTTATCACCGAAGGGAGTAGTTGTGCTCTCATGCAAAACTGCCTCCGTCGCACCGGCAAAGCTCCAGTGAGTCAGTCCGTATTCAAAGCTGCCATTCTGTACCAAGTTATAGGTGGAAGGAGCAGAAGCAGCTTCCAACTGGATGTCGTCCACGTACATGTAACCCTGAAAATCCGAGAAACCGAAGCCAATTTGATACGTTCCGTCTGTCTCGGGTGTAAAGGCCATGAAAACTCTCTGCCATCCGTTTTCGATGTTGCTATTGGGTTTGGATCTCAAGACGACTTCATCACTGATCGAATTCTCGCTGCCATTGGGATAGATGGACAAGGTCAACTTACCGTTCTCTCCCCATATTGCCTGAGCATCGGCCTTTGCATAGGCAGAAAGGGTATAGGTTGTTCCTCCCTCTAAGGTAATACCGGTATGTTTGATCCAAGAGGTAGCTGTATCCGCAGCAGTTGCACCTCGACAGAATCGTAAACAGCCTTTTCCGGTTTTGGCATAGAGATTTCCTCCGGCACTATAGAGAGTGGCATTGGTAGTACCTGTTGTTGTGGTATTCCAATTTGCGGAGGTACCATACTCCATACTACCATCGGGAATCAGGTTTACCGCTGTCATTCCTGCAGAGGAGGAGCTGAGAAGCTTGTTATTTGCGGGACTTTGCCCATCTTTTTCCGTATACTCTGCTGTGGAGCTGCCGTAGATCACTGAGGTATCGTTACCGGTTACATAGGTACAAATAGTATGCCCCATACGGTTAAATTCAATTTCTAATCTTAAATCGTCTGCATCTCCTTTGATACGGTTTGCACCCCAATCACGGTAGGTGCAGCGTTTTCCCAATCCGTTCCAGCAACTTACAGTTGCACCGGTTTGTTTTGTATTCGTCCCGGCAATTTTGTAATATTCCTGATACTGCTGTATTTGTTCGGCTTTGTTAAATTCAAGGGCAAAACCGTAATTACTCTCAGCATCATAGACATCGGTCAGTAATCCATCTGTATAGTCATAGTAGGAGGTTTCGCTGTCGGGGTATGTAACAGAGGACAGATAAGTTACCCCATTCTCTGTTTCATAGGTTAAGGTAGCGATCAAACCAGCTTCGTTAGTGACCTTCCATAAGAAGCCTTCAGGGCCTGTCGTTTCATTCCCCGTATAGTAATCCAGCTTAGCTAAAAGCTCAGGCTCTTTGGTGGATCCGGTATTGTATCGGTAGATTCGTGTCAGACGGTTGTATACGGTGTTTGAGGGCTGCCACGCTGTACTGTTGAGGGCAAAACTGTTTCCGTTATAGCAATAGTAGATTCCGTTACCATAAGCATCCTTTTCCCAAGTCAGGATACCATCCCGGAAAAACATTTCATAACCGGTTTCTGTTTCAATTTTAAAATTTGTGTGGCCTTCTTCATCCACCAAGGTGGCACTATAGTTTAGGCCGTCTTCATCCTTATAAACACCATCCTTGTTCCCGTTCTTGTCCTCATCTATGAGGTAATGTTCTGTTCCATCTTCATCCGTATAAACCCAGTACAGAGTATTGGATGTATCGTCAGGAATTATGACAGATTGTACACATTGTTGGGCAGTTAGCTTCCAGCCTGCTCCTATCTTCATGTTGGTGTAATTTCTTGCATGGATCTCTACCTCGTTGTCGGTAAAGTATCTTGTTCCCTGAGAAGAATTGTATACCAGAGACATGGAAAAGGGCATAACATTACTGGGAGCATCAATCAGAGTATTGCCTAAGGTTATGCGGTGGGTATGGTCGGAGATGTACATCATTCCCGCTCTGCCTGCTCCAAGCGTGCGATAGGTGTAGTAATCTTCCAGACCGACATCGTTGCGGTAGGAAACAAAAACACTGATTCCTGCTGTATAGGTAAGGAATTGGGCATTGACTCTCTTTGTAGAGTTAGCATCTGTCCGCAGTAACAGACAGCGATTTTCCAGTTCCTCTTCATACCAGGCTCGGCATCGCTCCGTAATATCCAGGGACACCCGCGTTCCGGTTGTAGCAGCGGTCACCTTTGCGAAATCCAGAACCGTGCTGTCATAGTTTGCTGTGCCGTTAGGGTGTACGGTATTCCATGTGAGACGATCTATAAAATCGCCATACTCTTCATTGGCATTTTTGTCCAAAGTGAGCTGATGGGCCCGCAATAGCATATAGTCCTCTGCAAGATCGGTGCTGTAGCCACTTTGGGCAAGACTGATTTGAGCACCCACAATCAGGCATCCTTCCGGAACTTGGGGCAAATTGCCGGCATATATGATCATTTCATAATTTCCATCATTGGCATAGGCAGTGTAGCCGGCATAAAGAGGATTAACTCCTTCGTAGGACTGGTTGGGCTTCCCGGAGGTAATATACGTAGAACGAATATGGTTGGTATTATTGGTGGATTCCTTTTCGAGTGTTGGATCAATGCATACAGGGTAAGTTGCCTCATCCAAGAAGGTTTGATCTGCCGTTACCGTAAGGTAGTACCGCCCTTCTCCTACAAGAGTTAGGGTATGGGTTACTGCATCGGAGTAGCCTCCCTGAGCATCATACATATAGGGTGAAGGAATCTTATAAACGGGTTGAGAGTCTACATCTAATAAGAGAATGCTCCCGTCTTCTTGGGACTGAGGCGTCAGATTTTGGAGATTTAGGGAAAAGACAAATGTATTCTGATCTACGGGGGCGTTCAAGATAATGCTTTCTTTAATATTATAGCTGTAAGCTTCGTATAACAGGTCTACATTGGGATAAACATCCTCATACAAGACGGATTCGCCCAAATTTTCGGGGTAGAAAGAAGCCTCGGTGTTAACAGCTCTTGTAGTCGTAGCAGATTCCACCTGGGCCTGAACTGTAAGATCTGCAAGGGACAACGTCTCCGCAAGCTCCTGCAAGACTTCCTCTTGTAGGTCATTCTCTTGCAATAATCCCATTCCAACAGAGCTGCCTTCCCATGAAACCGTGAACAACATATCATCTGCCAAGCTTGCGGCAAATTCGGTTGTATTGCCTCCGTTGACAGAACGATACCGAGACTCTCCGTCTTGGCTTGTAGCAATTTCTAAAGAATTATCGATTTCAACAAATTCTCCATCGTTGTTTTCATAGTGTACGGGCTGGTCATACTGTACGGCTACAAAGCTACCATCCTTCATACGAAAATGCTTCTGAGCCTCTTCCCGGTATTCTTCTACTTCGTAAAGAATATCCTCAGGATCGGCATTGCCTACAGCATTTTCCAAAGTGTCTGCTACCCCCTGTAAGAAGGATTGATCGTCCTGCACTTGCTGAATCTCCTGTGCAAAAACGGACGTAGGAAGCAGTTGTACAAGCATGGCTGCTACCAGTATCAAGGATAGGATTCTTCCAAATTTACGCATTTTAAATACTCCTTTCGATTTTCTTTTTAAATTCGTATAGGATGGCTGCTTTCAAACACAAATCATAACCGATAACACCTCCTCCCTTAAATAAACGCAGTACATTTCTGTAGC
>JAZNYV010000108.1:0-10179 GCA_045594585.1 Faecousia sp.
GGAGGTAGGGTTTTACACAGAAATCCTCTTTCCTAAGAAGGACATTCGCTTTATTGCGATCAACAACAATGTAGACAGCTTTAACCCGCAGGACAACGACTTCACTCCCTTCCTCAACATTATGAATGAGTTTTATGCCAAGGATACGAGCAAGAAAATACAGTCCATCTTTGATGCCAGGATGCGTGATGGGCTTCGTTGCAGTGCTTCAGTTCCCTACGGATATACCTTGTCCAAGGAAGATCGGCAAACGCTCCTTGTTGAGCCAGAAGCGGCAAAGGTTGTAGTTCGTATCTTTGAAATGATGGCAAAGGGAAACAACACAGGAGAGATCGCAAGGATCCTTTCTTCGGAAGGTATTCTAACTCCCTCTGCCTATGCAAAGAAATATCATCCCGATGAGTGCAGACAGCATGTAGAGGATGGGTACTGCAAGTGGAACAGAACAACGATCCTTGAAATTCTCAAACGGAAGGAGTATCTTGGGCATACCATTCTCAAAAAGTCTGTCAGTGTAAACTTTAAGACCGACACAAGAAGAGACACCGACGAGAGTGAACAGTATTTCTTTGCAAACACCCATGAGCCAATTGTTTCTCAGGAACTATGGGACAAGGCACAGCGAAATATCAAGATCGTTACCAGACGATCCGGGAACGAAGCAATCAAAAAGAATACTGTTTTCAACGGGATTCTCTTCTGCTCTGACTGTGGAAAAAGGCTTGCTATTAACATCCAAAGGGAAGGTAAAAATCCTGTGATCACATATCGCTGCCCCGGTTATACAGGTGCAGACGGTCCGTGTACATCACATCATGTAAACGAAAACGATCTGTATGCTGTGATGTTGGAGTATCTCCAAATCATTTCAAAGCGGATCATTGCTGATGAGGCAACCTTTGTAAAAGAACTTCAGAAGAAGTGGTACGAAAAGCAGTCGGATTTACCGAGGCAGTCCTTGGATGAATTGAAAGCAGCGAAGCAACGGTACAGCGAATTAGATAGGTTGATTTGTGGGCTGTATGAAAGCTATGCAGGGGGCTTACTGCCGGAACGACAGTACAGATCTCTGGTAAGCAAATATGACACAGAACAGCAAGTTTTAGAAAAGAAGATTGCAGACCTTTCTGCGGAAACGGAACGGTATCAGGCACCGAGGATCAACCCTAAACGCTTTGTAGAGCTAATCAAAAAGTATAAGTATCCTGTAGCACTTACCCGTGAAATGGTTCGTGAAATTGTAGATAAAATCGTGATTCATCAAGCAGAAGGACAAAAGCCAAACCGCACCTTACAGATTGACATCTACTTCAATTTTATCGGTCGGTATGATTTGGAATTAACCGAAACAGAGCTTGCAGAAAAACAAGCGGAACAGGATGATCTCGCAAGACAGAAAAATGAGCATTTAGCGGAACAGGCGAAAGCCTATCGAGAAAAAAAGGTGCAAGCCAACAGGGAAAAGAGAATGGCTGAGAATGACGGTCATTTGTATCCTCAGAAGGTCTGTCCGGTTTGTGGAGAATCCTTTTGGCCAAACATGGCTCACCGCAAGTACTGTTCTGCAGAATGCTTCGGTCAGGACAAGAGCAAATACTATGCTGCAGAGAATGAAAAACGCAAGCAGAAACGATTGGAGGAAAGGACTTTGGTTCCCTGCAAAGTATGTGGAAAGCCGTTTCTGCCACCAAGAAAGCAGATTACCACTTGTTCAGACCTTTGTAAGCGACAAAACTATTTGCAAGGCAAGAAGGAATGGTATCAACGCTACAAGAAGAAACACGGCTTGGTTGAGTATGCTGTGACTGATCCACAGCCTCAAATAGAATAAGAACAGGAGGATAACACTATGGAACGATTTATCACAGATGAGCGAACTGGTTTGGAGTACGAACTTGTGGGAGACTACTACCTTATCGCCGGAGAGGACGAGCCGAATGGAACACCCATCGGACCTTGGGGACAGCGTCACTTGCAGTTTATCAAGAACCATCAGAAGAGCGTATACCGAGAACTGCAGTTAAATGGCAGACTGTACCCTTACCTTGCCGAGATCAACACCCAAGCAACCGCAATGTTTGAGCGACTTGTAAAGCAACTCTCTGAAGCAGAAGGCATCACCGAAGCTCTCAAAGCAGAAAACCAAGTGCTTTGGATCCAGACCATGAACAATCTGCGGAACACCGCCACGGAAATCGTTTTAAGCGAGCTGATCTACTGTTAGGAGGCTCGTATGAAAGTCAAACTGGATGATTACGAGATAGACATACTAATAAACGGCTTGTTTCAGCAACGGGGCGAGTACGATGCACAGACTAACAGTGCCATAGATGATCTTCTCCTTCAGGTGGTACAGAAGGTGAAACGCAAAAAGCTCTGTCGCAGACAGAAGTTCCGCTTTGAACCACAGGAAACAAGATTGATCCGCCTGTGCCTCATCCGGTGGCGAAACCAACAGCTACAGGCTCAAAAGCAAGGAGCCGCAGAAGCCATTACCGAACTAATAATTCTATTCACCTACTAATGAAAAGGACTGTCGTCGGCAGTCCTTTTTGGTGGGTAGTAATCTAGAAGTTAAAAAGTATTGTGGGTAGTCGAAGTACGCACTATAAAGATAAGAGCATCGGATGAGTTTCTCTCAAGCGATGCTCTAAAGGGGAACAATGTTGTATATTAGCTTACGTTTCCGTACCGATCACAGACCATTGAGAGGTTGTGAGTCTCGCGACGTACTGTAACCCCAAGTGACTTGCGGCCCATTTCAATTGTTGCCTTAGCAATATTATCATCTGTCCACGCAGATTTAGAAATTGTGTACCAACCATCGTCAAAATCCGTAACGACACAACTGCACGATGTACAGGAAGCAGTCCTACCATCATAGGTGAAGTAACCTGTTAGCGTTGCTTTCCATACAATTTCATCTACATCGTTGTAGCGTGTGAATATTTTGTTCATGGATGTCGAAGCTCTTGCTAAATAATTACTGTTTTCTATCTCTATAATAATGTATCCCCCATCTTGAAGAGAAATTATTTGGGTATCCCTCATCAATAGTATTGGGCTTGCATTAACGGTAGACAACATAAATGCCAATATTGATATAGATAATAGTAGAGCAATGTATTTTTTCATAATCATTTCCTTCCTTAGCAATACAGATCTTTTAGGTATGCTCAAAACTAACTTCAATGCGACCGTTTCCATCATTCGATTCGTTTTGTATGATCTCGTAGGCTACTGCGGCTGTCCAGAGAAGCACTACAAATGCCAAAACTGCGGCAACCGCAGACAGAATCCACTTGCGTGTGTGCATCTTCTTTAGGACTTCAGGTGCATCTACAGAACTTATGTAGGAGATTGCAATGGTTTCCGGCTTGCCGAAACGATACAACAGCGTGTTGTAATCAGCTTCAGGCTGATCTTCCAAGTATGAGGATACATCGTTACAGATCTGCTCCATAATATGCCTCTTCATTTTTCGAGGGCATGGGAGCATACCACGAACTCGACAAAGGTATTTCTTTGCAGAACGATTATGTATCATGTTTTCTTTGCTCCTCCTTTGATGATTTGATATATGCCTTGTGTTACCTTCTCAAAATCCTGTGTCAGATCATGCAGGTACTGCATGCCCCCATCCTCTATGTGATAATACACGCGAGATAACCGCTTGCCCACCAGCACCCTCCTGTCGGAAATACAGCCCTGATCCTGCAGCTTATAGAGCACGGGATATAGAGAACCCTCCTGGGTGATCAGGGCACCGCCGCTCTGCTTTTCGATTTCCTGTACAAGCTGATAGCCGTACATATCCTCATGCTTCAACAGGGACAGGATGATCATAGCCATAGCCCCTCGCTGGAACCCGGATCGCAGATTGTCCGAAGCCATAAGCATAACCTCCAATCGCATAATTGCTTTCTACTAATGTATTTATATCACATAATATTCGGATTAGCAATACCTATTTTGCAAAAATAAGTATTGACAAAAAGTATGCCCTATGATACTATTATATTAGCGAAATACTAAATATTATGGCATTGACATGCAAAGTTTCTGTGTAATGTAATTATGAAAGGTCGTGATTCCGATGGGCAGTTAAATTTGTTTGCAGATAACTAAAAAATACCTTTAAGTTGTCCATTGTCTAAACACACCCTAGACATAATGATAGAAAGGATTGATAAGAATGAAGACGAAGGTTTTTACGTATTTATCTATTTTTATGATCTGTGCATCTTTGTTGATGATGAATTGCTATGCAGCCCGGATTACTGCAGACTTGATTGTTCCGACAGGTCTTGATGATGGTTATGCAACAATGGTTCCATCCGCCGGAGCCGGCACTTGGTCAGTCGGAGTCGAAGGCGCGTCAAACACCTCTTTAAATAGAGTCGTACTGAGTTTTACGACTGACCGTGGAATTTACGTGACTGTTGGCACATTGCAAGAAATTGATATTGGACGGCAGAAATCTCTGTCACATATTGTTTTTAATTCTGTGGAGTATACAGTATATGCTAAAGCTGACAGCACAGCAGGTGTTGTTGCTTCAACAACAATCAATTCGTAACAATGAGTTCAAGCTGAAATCGCTTTGTACTATTTAACATCTATAAAAGCTCTCTTTGCTGGAATGCTGCCCCTTTGTGCCATATTATGTTTATGAAAGACTAGTGGTTAAAAAATAGTGCCCGATTCACATATCATTCCCAGCCTCCTCGCAAAATTAAGCTTTTAGAGGTGTTCTTTCTCGTAATTGTGATGCTGACAAAAAAATGTTAGAGCCCGGTGAAAATCGCTATTCGGCGATTTTCACCGGGCCCAAACAAAACTCGTCTACTCAAGAAACAGCAAGGGAGAAACATTATGCGATATTATAAATTAAATTCTCGTTTGTTATGGCATTCAAAACTATTTGTTCTTTTCTTAATCATAATTGGTGGATATATTACCTATCAGACATTTTTCTTTCTGGCACCGGAACAATATGTTAACAGTTTCTTTTTACTGGAATCAGCAGGAAGTTTTCAGGTGTCCTTTTTTGTATTTGCTTTTGGCATTGCGATTTACTTTGCACAAGCAAGTACAGTAACGGAGTGGACTTGTCTCGTCCCGAAGGGGAAAATACGTTTCTTCCGCTTCGCGGCGCTTTATTGCTCCTCCTTTGTTTTAGTTTTGCTTTTGGTGATCTGTTGCGTAATCAATCTAATCCGTACGGAGGCAAGCCTTCAATATTGCATACGTGCTTCGGTGGCGATATCAGCACAGTATGGTCTATTGCTAATGCTTGCCCAGTCCCTGGGATTTGCTGTAGGCAGTATGGGGAAATCGATATTTTCTTATTTGTGCATTGTGCCCGCAACTCTCATTTTCAGCCATTTGAATCAGTCTGTTTTCCTATGGTTGTCAGGGGAGTCTACAATATTTGCGGCAGATGCGGCGTCTACCATAGCAAAACTATCTGATCTTTTGACAATTGGTGCCATGAATCCGAATAGCTTGGATGTGGATTATGCCGGTCCTATGCTTGGCCATCTTTTTTGGCTACGCTGGGGAGTAAAAATTCTGCTTTGTATACCAATCATACTTGCTATATGTAGTGGTTGGAGTCGTCCCTCTCGAAAATTAAATACTATCCTTCGCAGTCTGTCCGGTGGAGTGTGTATTTTCCTGTCAATCATTTTGGGATTTATGTTTTTTAATCTCTATCCTACGAAATATATTTGTCAAGAAAAGCTGCTTCAGGATTACCATTATGATAGCTATGTTCCCAGCTATCGTATTACGGCCTATGAAGGACAAATTGAAATTGCGGAACCATTATCTGTACGCTGTAATATAACTGTAGAGGCCATAACGGGAGGAGATCTAGTCCTTCGTCTGGATGAGGGATTTACGCCTACGTTCATCTATGATGGCGAAGAACTTAATTATGCAAAAGAAAGAGATATGATTACAATTTCTAAAGATGTGCTTCCCAAAAAGGATAGTTTTATCATCCAAGCTACATATAAGAATCGCATTTGCTATATTTCGGATTTGTATAATATTGAACTCTTTGCTACAGATAACGGTCTTGCGGCATTGCCCTCCTCCTTTGCTTTGCTGCCCGAGATCCCGAATGATGATACTCTGCATAACTATAATATAGATCTAAGAGGAGGCTTATCCATTGCTTCTAATTTGACAGTGGATGGCACCCAATTATCCGGAACCGCATCGACCATTTGTATTTTTTCCGGGTTCTTTGATTCAATAAAGCTGGGAGATGTGGATGTGGTATTCTCTGATGCGAACGGGATGATTCAACCATATCAAACACTTCAAAGATTACAGGACTATGGCATTTACAGAGACGGAGAGCAAAATCTAATGCCGGTCAATGGTACATTCGCCCCCCAAAAACTATTAATACTTCGATATACCTATGACACAGGGTGGATTCCCGTGCAATATGGGGATTATGGAATTGGCGATTCCGGTCTGGGATGAAGGAGAAATGACTATGTATGTACAGAATCTTGCATTTCAATACAAAAGAAACTCCCCTGTTTTGATTGATGTATCTTTTAAGCTTAGGAACGGTGTTACTGTTCTGTTAGGAGAAAATGGAAGCGGAAAGACAACTTTAATTAAAAATATTGTAGGACTGCTCCGCCCACAACATGGGATGATGACGATCCCTGCGGAAGAGATTCGTTATCTTCCTCAGGACTTTTCCATATACCCTTCTCTGCGAGTGAAGGATATTCTTCGTTTTGTTGCTGAAGAGTCGCAGATTCCATCAGCACAGATATATGCCCAAGTTCAAGCTGCGGCATGCAAAGCCCATGTTCAAGATTTCCTAAATGAGCGGTTCGACAAGTGTTCGCTGGGAACTCAAAAGCGAATAGGGATTGCTGCTACCCTTATTGGAACAACGAGGCTTGCTGTGTTAGATGAGCCAACCGCAGGAATTGATCCAAAGGAGCGGAATGATTTCTATCAAGTCGTAAAAGAAGCTTTTACAGGGAAATATGTGCTTTTATCCACGCATATACTGGATGATTTGGATTATTTAGCAGATAATGTCCTAATGCTTTCTAAGGGAAAGATTGTGTTTGACGGAAGTTATCAGGAATACTGTTCCTTGCTCCATGACCGTCTATATACCATTACTGCAGACCAAAGACCAGGTTGGCTAAAGGAAGAGCAAGTGTTATTGTGCCATCATGGCAATCATGGGTATACATGGCGTTTTGTCTCCTCTTGTGCTCCGCCACAGGGAGAAAAAACCGATGCAACTACGGCGGATATTTGGACCTATATTACAAGGGGGACGAAATGAGCTCAATCGGAATTCTGCGAATGGATATGAAGCAGTGTCGTTGGGTATTTCTCATAATAACTGCATATGTGACATATCTGTTTTTTGCAGATAAGCCGTACATTACGATTCCATTGCCGGGAAGTAAGGAAAATGATGTGCAAATTCATACCCAAGCCTTAATTTTTATGCAATTAATCCCTTGTGTTCTGTTTTCTCTTTTAGCTTCTATTCAGTTTGAGGAAACCTTCCGTCCTAGTGGCAGAGACTATCTCCAGAGTCTGCACATCTCCAAACTTGTTCTCCTGCTTTTGCGTCCTCTACTCACTGTGCTTGTTTTGACAATTTTGTTTCTGCCACTCTCCATGCATACTGCATCCCTTATGACATTATCTGCAGCAGAAAACAACGGTTTTCTTCCGGCTAATGTACTTCCACCGGTAATATACTGGAGGTTCCTATATTTTCAAAGCGTTCCTATGATAGTTTTTTGCTATTTTGCCACCATGTTCACAGAGCTCCTTTGCTGTTCTAAACATGCAACGATGATTCTTATGCTGACATGGTTTGGATTTAAGATAGCTGGATTCTACCGTTATTTAGGTCCTATTTCCCTGTTCCAAAATACATTGCAAAATTTCACACCGCAGGACGGGATTCAACTAAATTCTGTTGCCGCTATCATTTATTCAGGGTTCATTCAATGCTTTGTTCTATTTTCTTACCGAAGAGCGAGATTAATGCATTAGCATGCTAACTTAGAGCAGTGCGGAGTTGTCCCAAACCATCTATAATGAATATGGGCGATTGTTATGCCATGGCAAACACGAAAATCAATCAGATGAGAATATATCGTGTTATGCTTCGTGGTATCAATTGAAAGCAGACTTTTGAGACTGAAGATGATTATGAATAGCCTATTTGATAATGAATTTGTTTTTTATTTGTCTCAAAACGCCCCCTGTCTTATTCATAAATCATATATTCGGATTTTAGAAAGCGAGGTGAAAGAAATGGGTAAAAACGGAGAAACAAGGTGCGCCAGTTGCGGAACATTCTGTCAGGGCTTTAAGGGACCCGACGGGAAGATCTATTGTTGGGATTGTTATTACAAAATCTGGGGAAGGTACCCTGTTTAGCTATCAGTAATTCCTTATGCTCAGGATACTCAAGACAGGGGGATCAGTTCTAAGTTCCTGAAGTGAAACCAAAAAACATTTTCTTTACTATTACACGGTATAATTTTGCACTGGTGAGGCAATCCCATAATTTCCCAACCTGGGCCACACAACCGATCATCATGATCTGCTGTGTGGCCCTTTTCACATCCCGAACACAACAAATAGTGATCGTTGGTGCAAGATAGCAGAAATTTTAGTTCCATATCAAACGGCACTTATGTTAAAAGAAAATGCCCAAAAGCGACCCAAAAGCGTGTAGCTTTGGAGAGGTTTTGAGCTTTTTATATTAATAAACTTCCGAATTGGCATCCGGGTAGGAGGTGATGAATATACCCCGGATGCTGTAGTGAATCGTGAGAGAACGGGCAATCTTTCTTGATGAGCGTGGAAGGAGGAATATGATGAGCCTTGCAGAATGATGAAAGGAGCTGCAGGCAGAGCTTTCGTACCACAGCAATTCTATGCCCACACTGTTTTAGGAAAGGAGAGTAACACAATGATTGAACAAACAGACACAAGCGTAAAGCTTGAAATCATCAAGGCCAGTGAGATTGTGCCGAAGGAAGTTCGCTGGCTTTGGTATCCCTACATTCCCTTCGGCAAGGTAACTTTATTACAGGGTGATCCCGGTGACGGCAAGAGTAAGTTGATGCTTTCTCTTGCCGCTTTGCTTTCTAAGGGAGAACTTCTGCCCTTTGCCGACGAAGAGGAACGCCAGGAACCTCTGACCATCATCTATCAGACCACGGAGGATGATGCAGATGATACCGTGGTACCGAGATTCAATGCAGCTGGAGGTGATGGAGATCGGCTGATCTTCATCAAGGAGAATGAGAAAAACTTGACTTTCGGTGACAACCGTATCCGAGAAGCGGTAGAGAGGTTCAGTGCCAAACTTCTGATTCTGGATCCCATGAGCTCCTACATTGGCGGCGATTGTTCTCTGAACAATGCTAACGAGACGAGGGCAGAGTTCAATCATCTGATTGCAGTTGCCAAGGACACAGGCTGTGCCATCGTTATCATTGCCCACATGAACAAAGCAAGGGACACAAGTCCCCTCTACCGCACCAATGGTTCCATCGACATTGCGGGAGCAGCCAGAAGCATTTTGGCTGTAACCAAAACCGCAGACAAGAGCAATCCCGACCAGCGGTATATGGTACAGGTGAAATCCAATCTTGCTCCCATGGGATCTGCGATCCTCTTTGAGGTTGCAGACAAGGGCGTGCATTTTCTCGACGAAGTGGAGCTGAGCGCAGAGGAGGCTTTCTCTGCAATAGCTCCCAAGATGGGCAGACCCAACCACCGTTTGGAGGCGGCGACAAATCTAATCCGTAGTGTTCTTTCGGGAGTTGACAAACGCCCTGCCGCAGATTGCGTAGCAAAGCTTGAAGCCGCAGGCTTCAAGGAATCAACCTACAAGAAGGCCAAGAAGAGAGTCGGAGTTCACTCTGTGAAGGAAGGCTTCTCTTGGTATTGGACTTTGCAGGAGGTTGATAAACCGAGTGAGAAAAGGCAGGAAGTCCCGTCGGACGACCTGTCTTTCTGATTGAGGTTTATAGGGGAAGTCAAGGAGGGAAAGTCCTTGCCCACGACCATGACATCTTTGCAGCTTGCTGAAAGTGTCATAGTGGGTTACACAGATTCGGAGAATCTTGTGTAACGGCACCCCTCCCCATT
>JAZNYV010000109.1:0-15602 GCA_045594585.1 Faecousia sp.
TTTATTGCAGGATGAATATCCTGCTTAGCCTTCGGCGGCAAGAACAGTATTACAGGTTATTTCTTGGCGGCTTTGCCGCCATGCCGCTTACCAGCGGCATAATAAAACGGTTAATCCGTTTTATTAGAAATAAGTATAAATTGGAATTCAATGCTCTGCGGCAAACAAAAACCGCTTCCCGGGTGGGAAGCGGTTGGGTGTGATTGGAGCAGGATCAGCTCTCGGTGATCTCCAGGACCTCCATGGGGCATACCTTGACGCAGATGCCGCAGGCGATGCACTTGGAAGCGGAAGCCATGCCGGGCTCACAAACCATGACCCCGAAGGGGCAGGCAGCCTTGCACTTGCCGCAGCCGATGCAGAGCTTCTTGTTGATCATGTACACGCCGGTCTTGGGGTTCTGGGTAATGGCACCCTGTTCGCAGGCAGCTACGCACTTGCCGCACTGGATGCAGGTCATGGGACGGACCTTGCCGGCACGCTCAACGATCTGCACACAGGACTTGTCCTCGTGGAATTCCTTGTAGAAGGCCTGGGAGCAAGCACGGACACATTCCAGACAAGCCATGCACTGGGAGCCCTTTTTCACTGTAAGCTTTTTCATAATCATACCTCTTTTGCAGTATTTTAATATTTCCTTTTTTATTATATCAGAAAATCTCAGAAAATCAATATCTTTCTGTGGCTTTGCTTCCTCTTTCTTTTTTTCGTGATTTATGATATAATTTTTCTATACAGATAAATACGTTGCAAATGTCACGGAATGATTCCCGACTTTCGCATATAATAAGACCATAAACAAGAACCTAAACTATAAGGAGGAACAAAAGATGTCTATTGCAATCATCAATCAGGAAAATTTCCGATCCGAGGTCCTGGAGGCCAAGGAAACCGTGCTCTTGGACTTCTGGGCTCCCTGGTGCGGCCCCTGCCGTATGCTGATGCCCCTTATTGAAGAGATCGCCGCCGAGCGTCCCGACATCAAGGTAGGCAAGATCAACGTAGACGACAACCCGGGCCTGGCATCGGAGTTCGGCGTTATGAGCATCCCCACCCTCATTGTTATGAAGGACGGCAAGCCCGTAAACCAGGCTGTAGGCGGCCGCTCCAAGGCAGCCATCCTGTCCATGCTTTGACCCCCGCCCCCGGAGGCTGTCCCCAACAGCCTCCGGGGCTTTTTGATGCACCAAATTTCCGATTTGTCGATCTGTTAGATCGAGTTGAAAGCGGAAAGTTGCACTGTTTGCCTTTATGGAGATAGAATTCTATCAATGTGCAGTAGTCAACGACGAGCCTCTTTGCAGAGACTCGTCGTCTTTATTAGCTGTTTTTTACAGCCCCTTTGTGCATAGGGTCATTCATCTACGGCGGTAATGTCCCAATTGTCCATGGCTTCCGCTTCCCTTTGGAGGTGGTCCAGGGCCTTTTCGATGAGGGACCACTCTGCATCGGTTTCGATGGGGTAGAGGGTGGTATCATCGGAATCGGGGTTGTAGACGGAGGCAAAGACCTTGGTATTGCCGTTCTCGTCTAAGCTGTGGTCTGTGTAGACGATATAATCCTTGCCGAATTCGTCGGAGAAGAAGCTGAAGAGGATCTCCAGCTCAGTTTCATTCCCGTCCTCGTCGGTGACGGTGAAGGTCTTGGGCTCGTCTTGGAGCATTTCTTCATTGATGTCCATTTTAGAGGCTCCTTCCTGAAGGGGATCAGATGTACTGCTGCTTAATCACGTCAATGACACCGCGGGTAGTCAGACGAAGGGTGGGAATGACGGGCAGAGACATGAAGGACAGGGTCATGAAGGGATCGATGCCACGGGAAACACCCAGGCGGAAGGCCTGCTCCTTGGCGATCTCCAGCTTGTTGTTGATCGTGATCAGGCTGTCGTCGCTCATAAGGCCTGCGATCTCCAGGATGACTTCCCCAAGAACCTTGCCGTTTTCCACTACGGTGATACCGCCGCAGTTCTCTACGATGCGATTGGCGGCATAGGCCATATCTTCCTCGTTGGTGCCCACTACGATAATGTTGTGGGAATCGTGGGAGATGGAGGTAGCCACTGCACCGGAGCGGAGTCCGTAGCCCTGGATATAGCCCAGACCGATGTGGTGGGTGTTCTTGTGCCGTTCAATAACAGCGATCTTGAGGATATCCTTGTCAAGGTCTACCTGAGTGGAGTAGCCGTTGTCCGTGGAAATGATCTCCCCGGGGACCAGACCGATGACACCGCGGGGACGGACATCACGGAAGTCCTCTGAAGTGAGATGTGCCACGTGGAAGGTGTTGTGGGCACGCTCAGACAGATATTCCTCTACCTTGGGAGTCTCGAAGCTCTGGACCTCTCCATGCTTGCAGGTCAGGACGCCCTTCTTAAAGACCAGCTCTACGTTGAAGTCCTCGAAGTTGTCGATCACAGCAAAGTCAGCCAGGTAGCCGGGAGCGATGGCCCCACGGTTATTGAGGGCGAAGTAACGGGCAGGATTGTGGCAGGCAGTCTTGACCGCAACGATGGGATCTACGCCTAAGCCGATAGCCTTCTTGATGATGTAGTCAATATGTCCCTTCTCCAACAGGTCGGAGGGGTGCTTGTCGTCAGTACAGAACATACAGCGGTCGTAGTAGGGCTGCTTGAGCAGGTCTGCCAGAGCGTCCAGATTACGGGCGGCTGTGCCGTCGCGGACCATAATGAACTGACCGTTGCGGAGCTTGTTCATGGCATCCTCCATATCGGAGCACTCATGATCGGAGTAAACGCCGGCGGCTACATAGGCGGCAAGGTCCTTCCCTGCCAGGCCGGGAGCGTGGCCGTCGATCTTCTTGTGGTGGGCCTGTGCGGCAACGATCTTGGAGATCACGTCCGTATCGCCGCCTACGACGCCTACGAAGTTCATCATCTCAGCCAGGCCCTGTACTCTGCCGTGATCGTAGAAGGAGTCGATGGCACGGTAGTCCAGATTGGCACCTGCCTCGTCTAAGGGGGTGGCAGGGACACAGCTGGGGAGCATAAAACGGACGTCAATGGGCAGACCCTCTGTGGCCTGGAGCATATAGTCGATGCCGTCGGTGCCCATAACGTTGGTGATCTCGTGGGGGTCTGTGATCACGGTAGTGGTGCCGTGGGGGATGACTGCCTTGGCAAACTCCTTGGGGGAGACCAGGGAGGATTCCAGATGGATATGGGCATCAATAAAGCCGGGGCAGACGATCTTGCCGGAGACGTCGATCTCGGTCTCGCCCTCATAGGAGCCCATGCCGACGATCTGACCCTTGGCAACGGCGATATCACCGTGACACAGCTCGTTGGAGAATACGTTGACATAGGTGGCATTCTTGAGGACCAGGTCCGCCTTCTTGCGGCCGGTGGCTACCTCAACAAGATACTGCTTCTTCATCAGCTTACGCTGAATGCGGGCTGCGTAGGTTTCTTTTGCAACTGCCATAATACGTCATCCTTTCATGTGTGGTATTTGAACTATCATATCACAAAAGAGGCTGAAAATACAGAGGTGATTTTTCACAAAAATCACGCTCCTTTTTTGTGCGCGGATAGGGATCACTCTTTTCCGAAGAGGCGATCCTCGGCAGGCAGCAGGGCGAAGTACAGCCCCACTCCCAGGGTGAACAGAACAGCGATCTCTCCCAGGGCAACGCAGAGCATATTGAGCCACAGGGGAGAAGCCTTAATGTAGATGGTCAGCTCCGCTCCTACCAGGAGCCCGTTCGTAACGGCAGGCATGAGGAGGGAGAGAACAGGGAGCTTCTTGATCTTGATGCTCCGCAGGCGGTACATGGCAATGGCGGCAAGGGCCGTGGCAGTGGTGCCGATGAGCCAGTCCATGGGCAGAGCCGCGGAGGAGGTGAGGTTGAACAGCAGACAGCCCAGGCTCAAGCCCCAAATGGCAGAGGGGGTGAACAGGGACAGGATGCACAGAGCCTCCGCCACCCGATACTGGATCGCCATAGAGGCGGAGCCGGGGAGCAGGAAATTCTGCAGCAGGGTCAGGACCACGTACAGTGCGGCAGTCATGGCCCCAAGGGTGAGCTTGCGAGTGTGAGTGTGTTTCATTGGTTTTCTCCTTAGTTTTATTTTACGACAGGATGGTTACGAACTGTCGGTTTTCAAATGGGAATGGGGTTGGTTACTCTTTACAGGCGTCCTTCCCTTTCCTGCCACGGAAGAGGAAGAGGGCGGTGAGGATGATAACGATAATGTTGGAGACGGTTCCCACAATATTCAAGATCACGGCATTAAAGACAGCGAAGAGGACAACATTCATAAGGAATGCCCATTTTAGGGATCTCTCGTCGTCCTTGAAGCGGAAAACCGCCAGAGAATATTCCAAATTGGCTATAATGGGAAGCCAACCGATGGTACCCAGATTATTAAACAGGATCCCGAAGACTACACCGGCGGCTACCAGAAGCCACTCTACCACCTTGTAATTCAGCTTGCACAGGGCGGCAAGGTTGCGGAGGATGCTGACACCGTTCTGCACAGCTCCGCTGTAGCCCTTTAGCAGCAGAATACTTGTGCCGTAGAATAGCTGGCTCACGGTTTGCACTCCCAGGACGCCCCGGGCAGTTTTTCGAGAGGTGCTGATGGAATCAGAGACCATGGCAAACACACAGAGGAGATTGCCTATTAAGAGATTCGGATCCATAAATTCTTACCTTTCATCATTAGGATCGGGACAGGAGCTCTGCGGCAACGGTCTCGTTCTCCCCTGCCAGTCTGCGCAGACGTTCTACATTCTCCCCTGTGGGGGTGGGATCTGTCAGAGCCTCGTCTATGAGGCGGAGGAGCCTGTCTCCACCGGTCTCGGAAAGGGGGAGATACCGCTCCTGCCCTAAGTCGTCCAGGAAGCCGCTGACCTTGGGATCGTAGACCAGGCCTACAAGAGGAACGCCCTGCCCTGCGGCAAAGATCAGGGTGTGCAGCCGCATGGAGACCACCAGAGACATCCGCTTTACCAGACAGACGATCTGCTCTCCACTGTCTCCGGCCTCCAGGACCTTATGGGGGCAGGAGAGCCCGGCACTGAGACTCTTGGCAACGGCAAGATCTCGTCCCGGTTCCATGCAGTAGAGCACGGGGATCAGACCGTGGGTGTTATAGACATATTCTGCAGCCCTGACCAGGTCCTCCTCCCGATAGCCCTCCCAGGGCCGCAGGGAGAAGAGGGCATACCCGGCCCGGGGATCCAGGCCGCAGCTATGGAGATAGTTGAGATCCTCTGCATCTACCAAGAGGGCAGGATCTGCAGTGAGTTGAATATGGGGCTTGGTGACTCCCAGTTCCCTGAGGAAGTCCAGGGAGTAGTGGTCACGGACACAGATAGCATCTGCGCAGGAGTTCAGGACCTTGGCAGTCCTGCGGCGGTTACGCTCCCTGGAGATGGGTCCGATGCCGCAGCCGTATAGCATAACGTGACATCCTGCCCTCTTGGCCTGGCGGATGCTGTAGAGATAGTACAGGAGGGAGCGGGTACTGGTAGCATCCTGCATAAGGGTGCCGCCGCCGCTGATATACAGCTTGGAGTGCTTAAGGATCCTGCGACTCTTAAGGGGACGGAAGGTATAAACCGCAGGTACGGAGGCACAGACACGGGTCTCCCCGGGATCCCGGCTCAGGACCGTAATAGGCAGCTCCGGATCGATGTGGGTGAGCTGACCCACAATGGCAGATAGGATGGCGTTGTCCCCGCGGTTGCCCTTGCCGTAGGCACCGCAGATCAGAACTCCGTCTCGTTCCTCCTTCCGTGCCTTGCGGCGGAGGATGCCGGCGTAAATGTCCCGCTGCCTCCGGATCATTACAGACAGGGAGAAATGGGTACGGGTCTTGTCATACAGGGCTCTGCCCATGGCCTCCCGTTCCGCCTTGTTCCTTGCAAGGAACAGCATATGCTCCCTTAGAGCATCTACGTCTCCCGGAGAGAAGAGGAGGCCGTTCTTGCCGTGGTCGATGAGATAGGGGACCCCTCCTACGTTGGAGGAGATGGTGGCGCAGTGCATCCGCGCACCCTCCGGCAGGGCATAGGGGAAGCCCTCGGATACAGAGGTCAGCAGATTTACGTCAATGGCGTGGTAGAAGCTGTCAATATCCTTCTCCCACCCGGCGAAGCATACGGTGCCCCGGGGACAGAGCTCTCCTGCAAGACGGCGGATCTCCCCCTCCTGCTCTCCCTCTCCTGCAATGATGAGCCGTAGGGAGGGGAGCTGTGCCACAGCCCCGGAAAAGGCACGGACCAGGGTGGTCATGTCCTTAACAGGATTGATCCGAGCCGCAATGCCGAAAACAACGCTGTCCTCGCAGAGGTCAAGGCCGATCTTCTCGAAATAGGCCTCACGGGAGATCACAGGCCGCTCGGTCTCAAAATCCACTCCGTTATACAGGGTATAGATGTGTTGGGGGTTAAAGCCACGGGAGGCCAGGAGCTTGCTCATATGGTGGGACACACTGACCCAGCCGTCGAAACGGGGGAGGGCCAGCTTGTTGATGTTGCCGTAGGTCAGGGCGGCCAAGGGCCTGCCCATGTAGTCCAGACGGTAGTCGGAATGGACTGTGGAAATAATGGGAAGTGCCGTCGCTCCACGGAGGAGGAGGCCCATAAGGTTGGCTCTGGCTCCGTGACAGTGGACGATCTCGTAGCCCCCTGTGCGGAGCATGGACAGGATCTGCTTCCTGACTCTCAGGAGATTGTTGTCCTGTATTACGGTGGTGGGGATGCCTAAATCCCGTGCCTCACAGGCAAAGGGACCCTCGGTAAAGCATACCATATGGACCGTCTCTACCCGACAGAGCCCGGACAGGAGGGAAAGAACATGGGTCTTTGCCCCTCCTACGTCTCCCCCGGAGATCATGTGAAAGATTTTCATGTAGACTACCCTCTTGCAATTTCAAGGATTATACAGTATAATTGTACCACAAAATCGAGAAATAAGCAATATGGAGGTTTTTATGAAGCGTTTAAATTGGATCGATTATTTGGTGATCGTGATCTTGATCGGGGCACTGGCCTTTGTGGGGCTTAAGGTCCTCGGGGACAAGGAGCAGTCTGCCGGCTCTGCAGAGGAGAATCTCCTGTCTCAGCCCAACCTGACCATGATCGTAGAGATCGCTGATCTCTCCCGTGAGATCGCCGAGAATGCGGTGGCATCCTTCGCAGGACAGCCCCGTGAGCTGGACGGTGTATCAGTTCCCATGACCCGTCTGTTTAACAGCAACCGCTTGGTAGACGGACAGATCGTCTCCTGGGAGATCCGTGAGACAGAGGGCGAGGAGACAGTGGCTCTCCGCCTGACCATTGATGCCAACGGCACCCTGTTCCGTGGCAGCTATACCGTAGGCACCCAGGAGGTCCGTATCGGCAAGACCTTTATTGCCAAGACCATGAGCATGGAGCTGGACGGCGTAGTGGTTTCTCTGACGGAGCTTGGCGAATGAGCAAGTATTTGACCGAGAGTTTGATCTGGCGGCTGTGTGCAGCCCTGTGCCAATGGCTCCGAGGCAGCTTCTTGGGACGTATGGTACAGGCCCTTTCGGGAGCCTGGAGAGAGTCTGCAGTTTACGGCTTCTTTGCCCGTCTTTTGACGGCACCGGCTGCCATTGAGGGCTCTGGCTTCTACCGCAGGGGCGGAGAGAGCAGCAGAGCCCTGCACAGCAGGGGTGCGTCCTTCCGCAGAGCCTATGAGGAGAGCTTCCTGGGGAGCCGAGTACTGCCCTGTATCAAGGACAGCTTTTTCCTGGGCTTCCTCCTCCGTAACGGAGTAACGGGGGTCCTCCTGGGCTGTGCCGCCGGCTATGCCATTATAGACTATGTCCTCCGTGACGTGCTGGTACTGGATGCCGTTGCCTCCGTTTGGGATGAGGGCTTTATGGCCCTGTGCGGCCTGTGGATCCTGATCCAGCGAATGGGCAGACGGGAGCCTATGGCAAGCCGCAGGAACCATATGGACCTGTTTGTGGGCTTCTATATGGTGGTGGGGACGGTCCTCCTCCTGTGTACTCTGAGACAGCAGACCTCTATCCACATTACGGGCTTCCGTGCCAGTATGCAGTACCTGCTGATGTTCTTCCTCATAGTCCGTCTGATCCGGGACGAGGGAGACCTTATGAGAATGTATCGCATCATGATCGCCATTGCAACGGTGATCGCCCTGTACGGTATTTATCAGTTTATTATCGGTGTGGAGATCCCCTCTAACTGGACCGATGCCGCAGAGGGCAGTGTCCGCACCCGTGTCTTTGCCATTTTCAGCAATCCCAATGTAATGGGGGGCTATATGATCCTCTTTGCTCCCATGGCCATCGGCATGGCGTATGCACAGAGGGACCCGGCGGCCAAGGTCTTTTACTGGTTCTGCGGTCTGTGTATGTGCCTGGGCTGTCTGTTCACTATGTCCCGCGGTGCCTGGCTGGGCCTGGCTGTTGCGGCACTGATCTTCGCCCTTATCGTGGATCGCAAGCTGTTCTTCCTTATGGTGGTTGGTGGCATTGCCTCCTGCTTCCTGCCTTTTGTACGGAGCCGTATCGGCTATCTCTTTACCCCTGCCTTCCAAGAATCCAATCAGCGAGCAGGCAGAGGCGTCCGCTGGGACCGTGCCTTCGGCTACGTGTCGGATTACGATGCCTGGGCCATGGGCTTGGGATACGGTATGTACGGCGGTGCAGTGGCTATGCAGAACAAGATCAACCCCAATTTTGTCTATACCTATGTAGACAATTACTACGTTAAGACCATTGCAGAGAATGGTATTGCCGGACTTACGGCCCTGCTGACGATGCTCAGCGGTCTGTTCTGGACCGGAGCCCGTGCCTGCGGCAGGACTGTCAACTCTCCCCTTAAGCCCCTGTGTGCCGGTATGCTCAGTGCCCTTGTGGGCTTCATGGTACAGAGCTTCTTTGAATGCCTGTGGGAGGAGCCCTACCTTATGGCCCTCTTCTTCGTGGTAGCCGCTATGCTGACCTACACCGGCTTCCTGCGGAAGCAGGAACAATAAACAAGCCCCGCTTTCCATCCCGGAAAGCGGGCTTTCTTTACCTGAACCCAATTCCGATATCGCTCCAACGGAGCGATATGCTTTTCATTGAAAGAACAGTATTAGAATATAAGGCAGTCATGTGGTGATATGGAGAAAAACACCATACTGTCTTTCAGGCAAGCACCATTGCTTCCGGTCATCCCAACGTCTGTTACGATGGGGAACAGAGCCTATATGTAGGCTATACAAGCTATAGCAATGCAGGAGAACATCAGGTTGTAGCACATGTTGACACACTGGCAGATATTCCGGATAATTGCATCATTACCTCAGCAGAATTAAATATGTACTATCTCCAATTCAGTAACGATTCTTCCTATTCCTATTCCATCATACAGGCCCATGAGTTTGATTTGGATAAGAGCTCAAATCAGACCTATACCCAATGGATTGACAATATGACATGGAATATTGCACATCCCGGTGGAAATTCCGCAACCAATGTGGGGGATTTGGTAGACTTTACGAAAGTAACATCTGCAAACAATAATGGCTATGTTACACTTGATCTTACCAAAAGTATGCGAAAGAGTCGTTCTTTTAATTTAATTTTAACATCTGATTCCAATTCAAGCAAGAAGATTGATAATGTCCTGCTGGAATATTCCGGCCTGAACTATATTGCCATCGCATATCAGAATGATGTAGGAATCGAGAGCAGATTCACCTATCAGACCCACGGTGCCGGCCGTGCAGGTACAGTCTATATATCCGATCATACCCAACGGCTTACCCTGCTGAACACTCTGATTTCCTCCGGCAGTGATATTTTCCCCTTCTCCTTGTCCCTTGTCTATAATTCCTCTCAGTATGGAGAGTGCTTCGGACAACCGGGTAATCGGAGCACCAATTTATATTCCGCAAATTACAGCAACATGAAAATCGGCTCCGGCTGGAAGCTCAGTGCCCAACGCTGTGTGCAACCTGCAACAATTAGTGGGGATGATAGCAACACACTTTACTGGGTGTATACGGATGAAGACGGTACGGAGCATTATTTCCGTAAGACGGAAGGCGTATTTTCAGACGAAGAGGGTCAAAAGTTGGAAATGGAGTTGGTTTCGGAAACCGGTCACACGAACTACTTAATGACCGATAAGATTGGCAATCAGACCTACTTCCGGGACGGTATTTTGACCTACGAAAAGGATGTGCACGGAAACGGCATCTACTATGTATACGACAATGCATCCTTTAGTACAGCCAGTGCGAATTCGGCAACAAATTGGATGCCGTCTAATACCACCGGAAAGAAAAATCAATTAACCGCAATCTACCGAGTTGTCAAAGGAGGCACGGCAGAGCGGTTAGCACTTCTGAGCTATAACACAAACGGATTTTTAACCAATGTAACAGATGAAGCAGGACGAACAACATATCTAAGCCCAACAGAAGATGCCGGATTAACGAATCTGCCTGCTATTACCTATCCGGATGGCGTACAGGCTAAGTATTTTTATGATACAACGGGCTTAACAAGAATCCGGGATACAGAAACTGATCTGGGCTATCTTTATGAGTATGACCCTGATGGGACGGTCAACAAATACAGCAGTGTCCGTTACACCGATGCTGCATGGGGATGCGTAACTGCTCGTATTGTATCCTGCTGGAACGGAGACGGTAACCGCAGTTCTTATCGTGACTGGGGCGAAGACTTGCAAAAGGCAACAGATGACAACTTGCCGGTGGAAACAGACGACATTCGCTTGGAACTGATTTTTGATAACAGTGGCAGAACCGTTTGTCAGTACACAACGGATGCCCAAATAACGAAAGTTCTTGGGACAACGACACTCGCCTATACCATCAATGAGGGAACCTCTAAAGCAAACAACAAAATTCTGTCTGCAGCATCCTCGGGACTGACAGCGGTCAATCTCTTGAAGGACGGCAGTATGGAAATTGACGAGGTTTGGAGTACAAATGAGAGCGGAGGTAGCGGTTCCGCAGAAAGGAAAAGCACAACAAGCGGCATTACACCGAGACATGGGCAGTATACCATGGGACTTACCGTTCCTACGGGAGCTTCGGCAGGATCCTATGCTTTAACGACCCACGCCGGAATCTCCTTCAAGAAGGATGTTCCTTACACCTTATCTGCATATGTCAAGGTAGCTTCTACAGGCCTTGCTTGGAATGCCGACGGAGCTCTTAAGGTAGTTCTTCAGGGTAGCAATGTATCTCCCATTACTGTTTTGGAAACATCTCCTGCCACAGATATTGAAAACGGCTGGCAGCGTGTACAAGCAACCTTTACTGTTGGAGAAAGCGGAACCTATCGACCGGGTTTCCGACTGGAGGGTGTTACCGGAACAGTCTATATAGATGATGTACAGTTAGAGCAATCCGAAGCTGCATCCGTATATAACCTTGTACAAAACGGCAGCTTTGAGTTTAACAGCACCCATTGGACATGTGGAACGGAAAATACGCTTGTATCCGATACGCATTCCTACTTTGGAACTGATACATTAAGGGGAACTTCACCATATAACGGAATTTGCCGTGCTTGTCAGATCATTCCTATGAATTGCTCTGCAGACACTACCTTCCAATTGTCCGGTTGGGCAAAGGGCGAATCTGCACCCCACCCCTCTGCTGAGTACGGAGATACGAAACGTTTTTTTGGACTGTTCCTGCAGATCGATTACACGGATAATACCACGGAATTCCATAGTGTTCCCTTCGAGTGGTCTAATCAGGATTGGCAATGTGCCGCCGGAAACATCGTTCCCGAAGAGAAGAACAAGACCATTCGGGAGATTCGTGTATTCTGTGCCTATGACAATAATTACGGGGTAGCTTACTTTGATAATATTTCCCTTAGACAGGAGCCTGTAGCCACCTATTCCTATAATGACGATGGCGAGTTGACCTCCGCTGCCCAAACAGGCAATGAGAAGGACGGCAGAGATTACGACGGTGTGGACCTGGTTAAGTATACTGCACCCAACAAGGTGGTATACGAATATACGTATAATGATAAACATCAGGCCGAAGCCGTTACTTGGGACGGAATAAAAACAACCTATGGCTACGATGAAACCACCGGACGCCTTCTTACCACCCAAATCCGAAAAGAAGACGGAACCGGTGCTTACCTCTACTCCTCCTCAGCAGCTGTGGCAAGTGATCCCAATCACACTGCTTCCAATACCGATGTGAACGGAGCTACCACGAGCTATGTCTATAACACCCATAGGGAGCTTGTAACGAAAATTACCAATGGGAACGAGGTGCCAATCAATTATACCTATGCTGCAGATAATGACCGTCCTGCAATGACCTATCAAACAAGAGTAGCAGCCATCTCCTATGCCTATGACAAGGGACAGCTGTCTGCCCTGGATCGTAAGACCTTCCTGTCAGCCGGAGATAATTTACCTCTGTGGCAACGCTACAGCTTTACAGCCAATCTGTGGGGACAGCAAACAGCAGTTGCAGTCAAGGGATCTGCTGACGGAACTTCTTGGGATTCCGGAATCACCCTTGCCACCTATGCCTACAAGGAGAATGGCGGAGAACTGACAGAACAAACCTACGGCAATGGGGATAAAATCACGTATGAGTATGATAGTCTTGACAGACTCATAAAAGAATCTTATAATGATACTGGAGAGTCTATTCTGTACGCGTATACCGCCGAGGGGAATGTTGGAAAGGTCACCCACAGGAACAGTAATGAACAGCTACTGGGAGAATATACCTTTGAATACGACTCTCTCGGCCGTCTGATTCGCAGTTATGAGAAGAATGCTGCCGGAAAGGTACAACAGACAGAGCATCTATACGACACCTATAACCGACTCACCAAGCAACGGTGGAACATAGCCGGAAGGACCTTCTTTGAGGAATACAGATACAACGATCCCACAGTAGCCGGAGGAAGCGGAGACGGCAGTCTGAAAGCATTGCGTACCGCTTCCGGCCAGTGGATCTATTATAACTATGATGAGCTGGAGCGGTTGGATGCCGCCACTGTAAAGAACACCTCCAACGAAGAACTGTTCAAGACCACCTATGCCTTTTGGAACAAGGGTGGGGATCGAACCTCAATGCAGGTGGAGTACCGGGAAATGGTGGGTTACTATCCCTCAGACGATGGCACCGAAAGCATCGAAGGTCTAATCTCAGGTTGGAAGTATGTCTACGATGCAGTTGGGAATATCATTGCTCTCTATGAAAGTCAGCCCCAAGGCAGCTACCAATACCGCCGCAAGCTGGCAGACTTTACCTATGATACCCAGAACCAGCTTCTGTCGGAAACCTACTACACCTATTCACAGGACGGACCCCATCATTACACTGCGGTTACTTGGAACTATACTTATGATACAGCGGGCAACATTCTGTCCCGGTCTAAGACAACATCCTCCAAGAATGGTAGCGGTCAAGCTGTAGAAACCTCGGCACCTACAGAGGAAAAGACCTACACCTATGGAAACGCTACTTGGAAGGACCTCCTAACGGAGGTGGACGGCTCCCCGATCGTCTATGAGGGTCAAGCCTACAGCAACGGCACGGTCAGCGGTGCTGTAATAAGCGGCAACCCCATCCACTATACCAACGGTATAAAGACCTATACCGACCTGACATGGGAGCATGGCAGACAGCTTGCAAGCATCACCACCGGGAACAAGACCTACACCTACGACTACGATGCAGATGGTATTCGTACAGAGAAAGTAGTAGATGGTGTTGTACACAGCTACATTACCCAGAACGGCAGGGTAGTGCAGGAAAGCTTCCCCTATGGGAACACCACCGTTATCATGATCTTCTCCTATGACGATCAGGGCAAGCCCTTTAGTCTCCGGTACTCCTACGACGGTGGCACCACCTTCTCTCAATACTACTATGCCATTAACGCCCAAGGTGATGTAGAAGGAATCTTCTTCACCCGGAAGAACACCACCACCGGCAAGCAGGAAGTCCACTGGATGGGTCATTACACCTACGATGCTTGGGGTAACATCACTTCTATCACCGCCCCCAACGGCACTACCCCCACGAACCCTGCCCACCTCATGAACCGCAATCCTCTCCGGTACAGAGGATACTACTACGATTCTGAGACGGGATTCTACTATGTATCCAGCCGTTATTACGATCCTGAGCTCGGTCGGTTTATTAATGCTGACGATGTTAATATTCTTGGTGCAAATGGAGATTTTACTAGTCTCAATCTCTTCGCATACTGTGGGAACAATCCCGTGGCACGTATCGATTCCAATGGATATTTTTGGGCAGCCATTGGCATTGGCTTTATTGCAGGTGTTGTAGGACAATATGTTAGCGATGTTATTGGAAATATCAAGAACGGAGAATCAGGTATTGACATTTTCACAAAAACATCGAGTGCTTCAGATTATCTTGCATCGGGTATCGGTGGCGCTATAGCTGCAATCCCAGGCTTGAATCTTGTTGGAACAATGGCGGTTGGAGCTGTTGGTAATGTTGTATCTGACGGACTTAAGGGCAAGATTAATAGTTGGGAAGACTTAGGAAAAAGTGCATTAAAAGGCGGTATTGCAAACGGAATCGGGTACGGCGTTGCAAAGGGAATGGCGGCATTAAAAGTAAAACAGATTGGCAACATGCCACGTTCCTCTCGCAAAGCATTTCTTCGCGATAATTTTTACTGCAATTCCCAAGCGAATGTAAATGTAAATTTGCAAACATTTGCAAATTCGACAATGGCAGCCAATATTAGCATCGTTGAGACTCAAATCGCAATTTTCCGATCCGGAGTCTACTCGACTGTGACATCCACATTAGCAACATTATTCTAGAGGTGGAAATGAAAAGATTTATCATTGATCAATTACTGTTTTTAGCGATTGGGATAATAATAATGATATCCATTCCATATTTTTGTGGACCCGTTTTTACTACAGTAACAGAAACTGTTGTAGTAGTATGTTGGAGTTATCTTTGTCGCCGAATTCTATTGCTTCCGTTTGACCTTTTTATAGGAAAGGTAACTCAACTGGGTTATTTTTCTTGCCAATGTGGCATTGAGGATTTGGAATTTTTTAAAGACATGGGTTGTTACGAATGGAAGTTCTTCTTTGAAAATAATCAAATATTTCAGCTCTTAGTACCAACTGCTATCAAAACAGATAATGCGATCAGGATATCGCAACCGAAAAAAAACGTTAAACTTAGAGTTACTTACTTCAGGCTTTCAAGGATTTTAATTGATTGGGAAATTGTTAATAACAAAACACAGAATTAAGCTTATTTGTTAGCATCTGGTGTTGATTTGTGCGGTGGAGTGGGACTGCGTGACCGTGTTTCATCTCTATAATCCATGCGTAACATGGAGCTGGATAGCAACCCGCTCATTCTATGTGATGTGAGCGAGCATTATACTCACGGTGGAGGACTATAATTGTGCACAAAGTCATGGCACGAGGGGACGGTTCTCTGTGTTATGAGAAAAAGTTCTGATTTTCTTTAAAAAATCAGACATTTCTGTGTGTTGAGGCAACAAATAGTTTCAAATAACTTCAACACACAGAACCGTCCCCTGTGTTATGCTATGACAAGCAGAA
>JAZNYV010000110.1:0-2752 GCA_045594585.1 Faecousia sp.
AACTACCCCTGTCATTTTTCTTAACCTTCTAAGGTTATCGTCTAAGTATCTTTACCTCTGTATTCTTGTTGAGTAAAAGGGATCGTAATACTGTTCCCTTTCCAACAAGATATAGACCATTTCTAATAACTTCCGAGCCACCAGGACAGGGGACGGTTTGCGACTGTCAGATATAAAAATCCTTCCTGTGATCAACAACAGATTCGATTTCCTTTGCATGAGCCCCTATTAATTTCTTACCTAAACATAGCAATGTCTTACTCCATGAATAATCCTTACAATAGATCTCCATATACCAACAATCATAGATAAGTATAATCATAGAACATGGACTCCTATAAAAGGTAATAAAATCATCAATTAGATGAAAACTTTCCCCAATAGGATATGCGTGAATTACAAGGCGTTCAGGAACAATCTGCCGGTGAACCATTTCTTTAAATAGGATCGAATCAAATTCATGTGGTATGGTTACATTCATGCCCTTAGAGCATAAAGATTGATCGGCTGCCATAAAACGATAAGAGCCACAACTATTTCCGATAAATTTCAACACTTCCCACATTTCTTCCAATTTTGAAAATCTGAACTCTATGCCATTAATCATAATCACACGAACTCCTTTGTTAGTTATTTTACGGTGTGGCACCTGCCACAATCAGACTTCCACCCCCAGTAGCAGGTGCTGCACAAACAGCAATTATCCACTTAACACCCAAATAGACCACATAAGCGGTACCAACGCAGGCAGTTGCATTAAGCATTTTTTGAGCAGTATCATTGTTTTTCTCGGCATCTCCATTTGTCGGTGCATGGAATCCACTGTTAGGTGGCATCGGCGGACCAGGAGTGTTGTTACCCTTATCGTCATCGTCCCACTTATGGTCATGAGGAACATCAGGGTGTTCTTTCGCATTTCCGTGATTACTATGATGCCGCGACCATCTTTTCTTATTATTCTTGTCAATCCAATGCTCGGATAGTGCACCTTTGGCATTATATTCTTTTGTGTATCTTAGCAATCCAAGTGGGGTTATTACATATCCGCCTTCACTTCCCACTTCAATTATTTCCTCTATTACTTCCGGGATTGTTCCACTGTAATCTATAGAATTTGTCGGGGAGTTATTACAATATGTAAACATATTGTAGCCCAAGAAGCCTGTGCCGGTATCTGTATAGCAGTCTGTGTTAATGAATCTACAATTCTCCGGGTCGTAGTATCTGCTTTGCAGATAGTAGAATCCTGTCTCGGCTGGACTCACATATGTACCCGGCAACCGCCGGAGGCGGTTGCTTGGTCGTTATTTCCACATTTGCTCCTGTAAATAATTTCAGATTTCATCTGCCGTTCCGATAAACCGGTAGACAATGGTAATTTCTTGCTGACGGCATCCGTCAACTTTAACGGTATGCCCAATCTCGATTCGCTCAATTAACTGATTGAGCATATTTCAACAACATCAAATGCTGGAAATATTTCAAAGTCTGAATAATATTCTGCCGTCTCATCTAAGTAGCTGTAATACTCATCAATTTGCATAGGTGCGTCAAAGTGTTTTTGAATATCTGTTTCTGCAAAAAAGTAAGAATCAGGAGAACGCGGGTCTCTAGGTCCTCCATATCCAATTGTTGATCCTGCACCAATCTTCGATCTATCCCACCATTGGATTTCAACGATATAGCAACCGTTCTGTAGTACAATGGCTACAAATTCTTTTGGTTCTGCCACAATAACTTCAGTACACACAAACCCCGGTGGTGTCGAGCCAATCTTTACAATTGTATGCTTATCTAGGTAGTCTTGAATTGTCATAAAACATCTCCTTACTTGAACCACACAATTCTATTATCGGGTATCCAGTTGGGATCTGCAAAATTGCTAGCCTGGACTAAGTTTCGTGAGGTATTTTCGATAACAACATATTGATTTTGCATGCCAGGATAGGTATACACTGTACAAGGAGCATTCGTTGCCATATTGATTGATGACCCTCGCGGTCCGTTTGCAATAGCTTCGTTTATCGTGGCATCAGTCCACCCACGCTTTGAAATATAACCTTCGTTCTTTGTGCCACCTAAATTGTATGTGTTGTTTGTGTCCCCTGCAGGCTGAGATGCATGGGCATTTCTTGAGCTCAAATAAGCGGTACCGCCATAAAATGTAGCGAATAGAGCCGGGGCAGCCACAGTCCACCAATTTCCCTGATTGCAAAACTCTTGGACTGAATTGGAGTTCGTGGCAGCATCAACTACTGCCATACCATAAACTGTGGCCGATCCTATAAACGTTGCTGCCGTCACTGTAGCGGCCGTGGTTGTAGCTGCTACACCACTACCTACCATACAAACGGCCGTCGCAGCTGCTGCAAAACCTCCACAGGTAACAACTGTGGCGACCGCACAAGCTACTACAACAGCTGCTCCAAGTGCCCAATGCCACCAGGCTTCCCCAGTAGGATCCATTCTATTGACAGGATTATTTCCGCAGTAAGCAAACAAATTCAGGCTTGCAAAATCCCCATTTGCACCCAACATGGAAACTTTATCTGCGTTAATAAACCGATCGATCTCAGGATCGTAATAACGGCTGGATACATAGTAGAATCCAGTCTCGGAATCGTAGTAGTAGCCTCTATAGCGGAGGGGGTTACGGAACACGACGCTGGTGGGGTTGGTGAGGGGTTGGTCCAAGGCGTTGGTAACGGCGATCAGGTTGCCCCAGGCATCGTAGGTGTAGTGACCCATCCAT
>JAZNYV010000111.1:0-22091 GCA_045594585.1 Faecousia sp.
ATACCAAGTTTCTTTAAAAAGTAGACATTGGAAATGGCTACTTTTTATAGCCCGTAAGGGCGTAGAAACTTGTATGAGACGTCTTTTGTGTCACTTGTGGCACAAAAGCTTCAATGAAAAGTGTCTACTTTTCATTGAAAAACAGTATTAGCATCGAAGGGAAGCACTCCCTTGCTCAGAAGTAACCGTAGGTATCTTGCAATTGGTTTCGCATTGCCTCCCATTCCTCAGGAGAGGCGGAAGCCCATTCGTCCCAACGATGCTGGGAGAAACGGGGGTGGGTATTCTGATTCTCTTGATGCTTTTTAGCGAATTCCTCAAAGGTACACACAAACTTTGCCGGACTGCCGGCATAGACACTGTTGGAGGGAATGTCGTGGGTCACTACGGAACCGGCACCTACGATCACATTGTCACCGATCCGGGTGTTGCAGAGCACAATGGAGTTTGCCCCGATAAATACATTGTTTCCGATTTGCACAATGCCGATCTTGGTATGTACACCGGCACGAGGGGTGCTTGCATCATGGGCCAAGAGCTTAGCCCCCGTTGCGAGAGTTACATTATCTCCAACGGAAATCAACCAAGGGAGATTGGCATCAATGGGAAAGCCGCTGTAGTAGTGGAAGTTTTTGCCGGAACGAAAACCGTGGGCATAAGCATAATCCATGGCCTCCTTGTCGGCATTGGGGCGATGAAATAGCCGCCTGATGATTCTCTTAACAATATTCATATACAATCTCCTTAGGGATCAAATACCGATCTTTAATGTGTTTCGAGCTTTGCAGCATAGAGTGAAGGCAACAGAGGCAAAGGTAAACCACAGCTCTTGCTTCGGGGAGAAACGGCAGGTGCGATTCTTTTGGACCCGGAGGTATTGGGTACGGATCAGGGAAACTGCCTTCTCTATCAGGGGCTTGTCCTTAGATCGAAGGGCCATTTGCGCATAGTAGAGGCAACTGCCCAAGTACTGGGAGGTAGCAGCCGGAACCAGGGAAGGGAAGTGCGTATCCATATATTGGATCTGTGCCTTCCGAGCTTCCAAGGAATCCAATCTCTTAAGGGAGAATGAGGTCCCCATAATGCTTTCCGGCCATTGGCGGTAGAGATACAGAGGGGTGTGGAGCTTCACGATCTTCTTGCAAAGACCGAATACCTGATAGACATAAAATACATCCTCATGGATCTTGCCGGACAGAAAACGCAGATTTTCTATGGTAGAACGGCGGTAGAGCTTATTCCACACTAAATAGCGGAAGGTGCCCGTTGTGATCAGGTGGGACAAGGCTTCCTCCGGTGTAAAAACAGAAATTCTCTCCTCCGCAGGAGGGAAGGACGGGGTGGAACCGTCATAGAATTCTTGGTAGTCGCACTCCACGATGTCTGCCTGCTCTTTTTCCATAACGGAAAGAAGTCTGTCATACATTTCCGGGTGGAGAATATCATCGCTGTCTGCATAGCCGATATACTCCCCATTTGCGATTTCAAGACCTGCATTTCGGGCATCGGAGGGGCCACTATTCTTCTTGTGAATCACGCGGATTCTGGGATCTTTTTTTGCCCAGTTGTCACACAATTCCCCGGAACGATCCGGAGAACCGTCGTCAACCAGGATGATCTCCAGGTTGCCATAGGTTTGATCCACAAGGGATTGTACACAGGTATCCAAATATTGTTCAACCTTATATACAGGCATAATAATGCTGATCAGGGGAGTGGACATGGCAGATCTCCTAATATTGATTATTTTAGGGATTCAAAATTTTACGAATGGTTTCTTTGGGATTAAAGGCTTCAATGGGCTTGTTTTCCACATCACCAAGATCGCCGGATTCGATCCGGGCAATGGCGGAAGAAATGCTTTCTACGGTGTTTTCGCAGAATACATAACGGCGGAAGGGAGCAAAGAAGTCGTGAAGGACCTGCTTCTCTTCTTCGGTTCCGTCCATAATAAAGAGAACGGTCTTCTCCGTAGCGGAATACTGATAGATCTTCCCGGGGATCTGACCGCCCTTGCGGTTGCACAGGAAGATCAGCACATTGGTCTTGTCCTCCAGTGGTTTGAGCTGATCCAGGGGCAGACGGGGATGAATATGAATGTGCTCCGTGGAGGGGAAGAGATTGTTGGGACGACCGCAAATATTGACGGTAATGCCCATTTTCTTCGCAGCCTCATAGAAGGGCTCCAAATTTCTTGCAGCGGGAGCGTAATCTCCAAAATAGCCGTAGACCGTAGGCTTTGCCGGAACGGCAACAGGAGCATCGTCCTTGTAATAGTAGGGAAGAGGCTGCCAATACATCTTATGAGCGGATTCCGGGAACAGCTTCTGCTGATTCCGAAGTGTTAGAGGACTGACATAGCAGACCTTTTCAGCAAAGGACAGAAGTCGTTTCTCCTCGCGGAGGATGCTTTTCCTTCCGTTAAAGCCATAGGCATCAGTGCACCAGGGATCCTCCCAAATCTGGACCCAATGATCGGCTTGAATATGCCCTTTTCTCAGAAGCTTATGGGCTAATAAATGGCTGGAAGGAGGTGTGGCCAGGGAGATAACATAGTCGTAGTGTTTGGATGAACGGAAGCCGACAGCCTTTCTGACGAAGGTAGCGTAGATCCCGTGGGGACCGTAGCAACTGAGGAAAAGGGACTTCCCCATATCAACAATGCGGTGCAGGATGCTCTGTTTTTTTGCAGGCTGAGAAATCGGGGTGGAGGTAGCGGAAGCAGATGTAGGCATATTATGCTTCTTCAGGGAGAGCTTCTCATATAGAGAAACGCCGTAGTAAGTAAAATTACTTACACCATCCGGGAGCTGCATGGAGGGATCCAGAGTATAATCCCGACCGTCGGCACTGAGGACATCTACCTGATGACCGGACTCTGTCAGGCCTCGAATGTATGCCAAATGGCAAAGGTTGGCAGAACTGTTCACTTGCAAGCAATCACTGTTGATGACTAATATATTCATGTGGGAAATCCTTCTGTATGTTTGTTGCAAGGCGGATCAAACGATAAATCCGATCTTGCGAGAAAGTTCGTTTTTTTGCTCCATACGTTTTTCCAAGGAGACATTTTGGCGGAGAGTATACTCCTCTCCATAGCAGGGAGCTTGTTCCATTCTTGCTTTTTCTTTTTCTAAGTAGGTATCCAGGGAAGAAATGATCCGAGCAGGAGAGCCTGCGACTACGGAATTGGAGGGTACATCATGGGTAACGGTGCTGTTAGCTCCGATGATCACATTGTCACCAATGGTCACACCGGGGAGCACTACAGCTTCTGCACCGATAAAAACATTGTTTCCAATGGTGACCCTGCCAATCCTGGTGTAATTCAGGAATTGCTTTGTGCTTGCATCATGGCAGAGGATATGGACACGGGGAGCCATGGTAACGTTGTCACCGATCTCTATGAGCCAACAATGACCGGGATCCAGAATGACACCATGGAGACGATTAAAGTTCTTACCTACCTTCATACCCATGGAAACTAAGGTGTCGGTGGTATATTCTCCGCGAATGCGGTAAAGTAATTTCTGTATAAAGCTCATAGTCTCCTCCGAATCAGAGAGATAGCAGCATGCTTTCGACTGCCTGTACGGTCTCTTCTGTGCTGAAAGCCTTTCCCCGGAGGGCGGCTTGGGTCTTGTAGTGTTGCAGTAGGTGTGGATCATCTAACAGGCTTTGGATTCCCTGGTACAGGGAGTATTCGTCATTGTCTGTGACGATACCGTATTCATTGTTTTCTCCCAGCATTTCCTTCATGCCGGAGACTTTGACGGTGCAGACAGGGGTGCCTACAATGAGGGACTCTGCTGCGGCAGTGGAGAAGCCCTCTGTATGGCTGGAGCAGAGGAACAGGTCACAGTGACGGATATAGCGGTAAGGGTTCACCTCATAACCGGGCATGGTGACATACGCGGAAAGGTCCAGATCTCGGATCATGGTCTTCAACGCTTCTTCCAGAGGACCTGTGCCCAAAAGATAGAGGTGGAATGGGTAGCTGTCGTCCTTGAGCCGTTTCATGATCCGAAGGAGACGGTCAAAGCCCTTGACCTCCTTGAAGGTACCCATAGCCATAAGACGAATACCCTCAAAGGATTCCTTGAAGGGAGGATCTGCTTGGGACAAGCGGAGAATTCTATCGGATTCGATGGTATTATACAGCACCCCACAGTGCTCTCGGATGCCGCTGAGCTCTTGGAAACGAGTCAGCACATCTTGGGAAACGCAGACGGTGCGATGAAATTGGCTGTAGGAAGTGCGGGCTTCCTTGGAAGAACGAAAGGCAGACGAGAAGGCTTTTGAACTCAAAAATTCTGTATGGATCCAAGAAATCAGTTTGGTGTCCTTATGGGGGCAACCACTGATAATGCGAGCGGAGGGACCCTCTAAATAGGATACTTCGATGTCGTAATGGTCCTTGACGCAGAGTTTATGGAGCTGACGGGGACTTAGGAGCTTCATGAGGTGGCTGTTGCCGGGAAGGGAGTGCTTCCATACCGCCCGGAAATGAATGTGGGGAGCCAGGAATTGCTCATTCACACCGCCGCCAAAGAGGACGGTAACGGAAATATCGAACTTGGTGGGATCCATGTTGTTGACCAGATTTACCAACACCTTTTCGGCGCCGCCTTGCCCTAAGTCACGGATCAAAAACAGAATTTTCGTCATGGGAAAGCCATTACTCCTTTCCTTGGGGAAGAATGGACTTTTTCAGCTTATTGCGATGTAGGAGCTTGTACACCGGTCCGGGAAGGAGACCGATAAGCAGGGGCTTAACGGCGTACAGGTAATATTTGAAGGGGAGCTTGAACTCCCGGATCACCAGGGTGTGGACATAAAAGCCGTTATAGCGGTAGCGGAACTTCCGTCTGCTGTAGGTGTTCCGATCCTCACGGCAGGAGTAGAGAATATCTGTCAGGTTCTTGCCCCGATAGCCGGCCTTGTAGATCTTGTACCAAAGGTGGCGGTCTTCTACACGGAGGAGCTTCTTGTCTACGGAGTAGCCTCCAACCTCGTCCATAACAGACTTGCGGATCATACTGCCTCCGTGGCTGAAGGGAGTAGCCTTGATCAGATCCCCGGGAGCAGGCTCAATGGGGTAGGTAATATGACCCCAAATGCCCTCCGCATCGAAGAGCTCCAGGTGAACGCTGACCAGGCCGTATTCCGGGTGAGCTTCCAAAAATTCTACTTCTTTTTGGAATCGGGCAGGGGGGGCAATGTCGTCTCCGTCCATACGGGCGATATACTTCCCTCGGGCGTACTGCAGGCAGTGATTCAGGGTAAAATTCAGCCCCATGTTTTTTGCATTCTCTATCAGCACTACTTTGCCGGGGTAACGGGTCACATAGTCCTTGGCAATGGCTAAGGTGTTATCTGTGGAACCGTCGTTACAGAGGATGATCTCATAATTCTGATAGGTCTGATGGAGGAGGGAATCCATGGCCTCTGCCAAGGTGTCCTGGCAGTTATAGATTCCCATGATCACACTGATCATAGGTGTTGTCTCCGGGGTCATGTGCATTCTCCTTCTACAGTAACGATATCGTGATGGAGCAGATCGGGGTGGAAACGGTAGAAAACGTCTTTGTCTCCTTCGGCACGCTTGCGGAAGCCAATGTCTCCAAGAGTGCGGCGGAGGAGGCTGTTTTTCTTGGTCTTCTGCACCGTGAAATCACCGAAGGGGCGATTCTCGGTGGTGAGCAAATAAGAGAACAGAGCACTCTCCACGAACTTACCTGCCACACGGCAGGACATGGCAAACTCAGTGAAAATAAGAGCGTTACCGTCTATTTTATATTGACCGAAGCCTACAATGCCGTATTCCCCGAAGTCATCCTCGCAGGACAGGGCAAAGACCCTATGGTCGGGACGGGCAAGGACAGCTTCAAATTCTTCCGGAGTGTATTTCTTGCCGGACATATTGAGCTGATTGGTGCGGACTACCAGTTCGTAACAACGGAGCCGTTCTGCCTCAGTCTTAGGCACAAAGATCCGTGCTCTCAGATGGCACTTTTTCAGAAATGCTACGGTATCTGTATTGTCAGAACTGCGGAGCAGATTTCTTTGCTCCTCGGCACGGTACATTTGGCGACGCTTCTTGCTTTCCTCTGTAATGGGAACATCAAATTCCTGCAGAGTCAGCAGCTTGTCTATATCTGCGGCATCGTAGATACGGACCTGGGGTAGGGCTGAACGGACCTGTTCCCGTTCAAAAACGGAGTCGTCAATGAGAGCCAGGCTGTCAATGCCGATATTCAGATTCTTGGCAATGTCCCGCATGGAGATGCTCTTGGCATTCCAGTGGATCTGAGGATAGAGGAAATAGTCTGCAACCCCAAGCTGTTCCAGTATGGGGTAGGTGTTTGCGTGATCATTCTTGCTGGCAACGGATTGGATAATGCCTCGCTGATCCAAGGCACGGATCAGGTCTGACACACCGGGCTTTAGTTGCAGCTTACCTGGGTCCTCGGTCTCAATGAGGATCCCGTCCCAAAGGGTACCGTCCAGATCCCACACCAGGCATTTGACCGTGGGAGCCGGCTTTTCCGCTTCGGTAGCAGTGCCCTGTACGAAGTCGCACCACAGGATATCCAGCTCCGCATCCAGGTCGTTCTCCGGATAGAGCTTGATCCTGCGGTCGGAAATATCACATTCGGGGCTGAGGGCAGTAACGATCCGGAGATTTTCCCCCGGCTCTATGAGAAGGGAGGTCTTGAAAACCGATGTGTGATCGTCAAAAAGCTCAAGGATCAGACGGAAGGGAGCAGGATGATGGCTGTAGCCGTGGAACAGGAAGGCATCTGCATGATTTCCGTTACAGTTCATGCTGCGGAGCTTCCGACGGCGGAGGAATTCTACGGTACGAATGCCGTTCCAACGGAGGGAAAGGGGCAACTTGGAATCCACCAGCTTTTTCAGCTTCTTGCCCTCCTTATCGGTTTTGGCAAAGAGCACGCTATAGGCCTCCTCTGTGAGCATGGCAGGCAGGAGGAGGGTCATCATATTGCCCCATTTGCGGAACTTTACACGGACGCCCTGACCGCAGCAAGCTCTCTCATGAGGGAAGGTCAAAAGACCGTTTTCAAACCGTTTGCACCGTCCGTCACTGCGGGCCTCATAATGGAGGCAATTGCCGAAGCAGGCGGGAGCGGCACATTCCAGGCAATGCTCCTCCCACATGGTGGGACGGACAGCAGCAACGGAGAATCGGTCACGGATATTCAGTTGGAATTCCGGGACAGGCTTTTGTCCTGTGGGATCGGCATAATAGAATTGATACATAGGGATTCCTCATTGATGGAGCACTTCTTCGGCAAGCTCAGTCATGTTCAAACTCCGCATACCGTACTGTGCCCGTAATTTTTCATAATAAGAGAAGATATCTTCCAATTGGCGAAGATGGTATTCGGTGTTGACACCGATATTATGGGGGTGCCACCACAGATGGAAGCACAGGTCGTGCTTGGCGGCATACAACATGGACCTCTTGATCCGTCTGACCTTCAGAGGCTCTAAGAAGCCGATGAAGCGTGGCTTGTACATACGGGAGCCTACAATGTTGATCAGGCCATCTTCGTTTTTAGGGGTAAAGCATCCGTGTCCGGTTAGTGGCAGGTAAACGTCTGCCAAACGGAAAGCACGCATAAGGGGACGGAATTTGATCTTCTCATGGATCCAGTCGTTCTCCTCGTCCCGATAAGAGGTAAAGCCCAGCTCCCGGAGAACATGGGTGTAAGGAGGCTCAGACTGATTGCGAGGCAAGACGACACTTTTGAGAGCATACCCACTATTTGCGGCAATGGCCTTGGCAGCCTCCATATCCAAGCGGAATTGATCCGTGGTTTGCCCCTTTTCCCGACAGTAGAAGTGGCAGAAGGTATGACTGCCGAGCTCCTGCCCCGGAGTATCTGCAATTATCTTGGGAAGTTCCGGTGCAAAATAGAGAGGATCTCCTTCCTTCAAGGAAGACAGAAAACCGTAGGGAGAGAGACGCTCGTTTTCGTATATAGGAAGCTGAGAAGGAATATAGGGAGTCAGGGAATCCGGCGATTTGGCAAACAGCATACCCACTGTGGCCCAGGTAGCGTGAAGCTTGTGCTTTTGGAATAATTCCAACAATTTAGGGATGGCGGCACGGCCGCCTAAGATATTGCTTCCGTAGCTTTCCGGAGTACAATGGTCATGCATTCCCCAAAACAGCTCGAAATCTAAGGAAAGAAGAAGGGCACCGGACATCATAGGCCTCCTTACATATAGGTATAGCAGAAGAACAGGAAATAGGCAACGCAGGCAGCCACAGTCATAAATAACCGAGTATTTTTTGGGAAGCAGTGACGGAGCTCCCAGGGAAGAAGAATGTAGTTGTACAAGCTCATATAAATGGGAAGGCGTCCCATGAAGATGCCGCTGGTAAACATAGAGACCACATATACAGCGGTGGAAACAATGGACATGTTTACACATACGTTGACCAAGGGATTATCGGAGCCGGCGATCTTGTGTTTGTACAGGAGAGCAATGATTGTGGGGACAGCATAGACTAAGACACGAATAACGTTGGTGCCGTCATCATTGCTGCCGGTCCAGTCGGAAACGACATTTTCGTATTGGGTATCCTGCAGTGCACTGTCCAAAATATTCGTGAATTCACCTACAAAAACTACGGCAAGGAGTGCACCAAGCATGAGTAGCAGAGTTCTTTTGTTCCAGGCTTTGCCCTGCACAATAAAAATGACGGGGAGCAGCAACAGGGCGGTCTTGTGCATAAGAGAACTGATAAGAACGATCAAAATAGCCGGAACATATTTTTTCTTCACAATAAAGGGTAGAGCAGTGAAGGAAAAGGCTGCAGCCAAAAACTGTCGGGATCCGTTAAACATCCACTGAATATAGTCTGTAGATGCGACAAACAGGAAAAGACTGAGCCAGAAGCTCCGGGAATATTTGCGGTATATCAGTCCTACACACAGGAGCTGTATTGCAGCTATAACGCCGAAATACACCTGATAATCATCGGTGAGCAGGCATTTGACTACCGCTGTGAAGCCGAAGAAAAATTGGTCTTTCTTTTGACGCTGTGCATAGGAAACGACCTGGGACAAGCGGGTAGGGGCACCGTTAAAATAGGACTGGTATGCACCGGTGTCTCCGAAATACAGACTACGCACAGAGCACCAGTAAATCATAGGAACGATCATGATCAGAACGGCGAAAATGCTCCACCGTTCTCGTTTGTTTCCTAAAACCTCGATGTGCCTTCGCGTGGAGAGCTTAGAGACCAAAAGTCCGCCGACGCACACCCAAAGCAAATATTTTAATGCAATCTCTAAGGACATAACGATCTCCGATACAAAGTAAAGTAAGTGAAAGGAGTGGAATCACAAATTCTCCCGATACCAAGCAATGGCGGCTTGAATGCCTCTTTGGAAATCCCACTCGGGGTCGTAGCCAAGGAGGCGGCGAGCCTTGGAAATATCTGCGTTAGAATGCTTAATATCTCCGGCACGGTCGGGACCGAAGTTGGGCTCCACACTGAGACCCAGGGCTTCTGTCAGACCGTAGTAAATATCCAACAGATATTCTCTGCCGCCGTAGGCAATGTTGTAGGCTTGTCCCGCTGCCTCGGAAGGAGCAAGGCAGGCCTTTAGGTTGGCCTCGATGACATTTTCGATATAGGTAAAGTCCCGGCTCTGCCTGCCGTCACCGTTAATGGTGGGAGTTTCGCTGTTTAATAATTGTTTGATGAATTTGGGGATCACTGCGGCATAGGCACCGTTGGGATCCTGCCGTCTGCCGAATACGTTGAAGTACCGCAGACCGATGGTCTCCAAGCCGTAGTGACGGGTGTACTGCTTGGCACACTCCTCGTTGACGTGCTTGGTGACAGCGTAGGGGGACAGGAGATTGCCCTCCCGACCCTCGTACTTGGGCAGATTGGGCTCGTCACCGTAGACGGAGCTGGAGGAGGCGTAGACGAAACGCTTAACACCCTTCTCACGGGCGGCCTCCAGCATATTCATGGTGCCGATCATGTTGTTCTGAGCGTAGAACAGGGGCATGGCAATGCTCCGGGGCACACTGCCCCAAGCAGCTTCATGGAGGACATAATCCACACCCTCACAGGCTTTTATACAGGTATCAAGGTCTTTGATATCTCCCTTGATAAATTCGTAGTTGGGGTTGCTGTCAAAGAGTCGGATATTTGCTTCCTTGCCGGTGGACAGGTCGTCCAGGCAACGGACACGGCAACCCATGTTCAGAATCGCCTCGCACAGATTGGAGCCGATAAAGCCGGCACCGCCGGTGACCAGGAACAGGGTGTCCTTGGGGAAGGTGAGATGAGCGTATCCCATATTACAGCCTCCAGTAGAGGTAGCCTGCATCTACATAGTCGGCCTTGTTCAGCAGACCCTTCAGATCCAGCAGGACCTTGGTGCTGCTGGGGCGATAGTAGCTGCCTATGATCTCCGGGGTCAGGGTCTTGAATTGCTCGTGGGCAACTGCCAGGATAATGGCGTCCATATCCTTGAAGCTCTCTGCATCTACGAACTCGATGCCGTACAGGTGCTTGGCCTCGGCGGAATCTGCGGCAGGATCTGCGATCTGAGCAGTAATGCCGTATTCCTGCAGCTCACGGTAAATATCAATGATCTTGGTATTACGTGTATCGGGGCAGTTCTCCTTGAAGGTGAAGCCCAAAATACCTACCCGGGCATTCTTAACGGGGACGTTGGCCTGGATCAGCTTTTTAACCAGGTTCTCGGCACAGTACTTGCCCATATCGTCATTGATCCGGCGACCGGCAAGAATGATCTGGCTATGGTAGCCAAGTTGCTCTGCCTTGTAGGTCAAATAGTAGGGGTCCACACCGATACAGTGACCGCCTACTAAGCCGGGCTGGAATTTGAGGAAATTCCACTTGGTTCCCGCTGCCTCCAAAACGGCCTTGGTGTCGATGCCCATCTTGTTAAAGATAATAGACAGCTCGTTCATAAAGGCAATGTTGATATCTCGCTGACTGTTCTCAATGACCTTGGCGGCCTCGGCAACCTTGATGCTCTCGGCACGATGGACACCGGCTTCCACTACCAGCTCGTATACCTTTGCAACCTCGTCGAGAGTTTCTGCATCCATGCCGGAAACGATCTTGGTGATGGTTTCCAGACGGTGGATCTTGTCACCGGGATTGATCCGCTCGGGGGAGTAGCCGACCTTGAAATCCACGCCGCACTTCATGCCGGATTCCTTTTCCAAAATGGGAACGCAGACATCCTCTGTAACACCGGGATAGACCGTGGACTCAAAAACTACGATACTGCCCTTGGGCATATTGCGGCCTACAAAACGGCTTGCACCCTCTACGGGGGTCAGATCCGGGGTGTGATCGTCATTGACGGGGGTGGGAACGGCTACGATGAAGAATTTTGCTTCCTTCAGCCGAGCTTCATCAGCGGTGAAGTCTACACTGCAGGCAGCAATGGCTTCATTCCCCACTTCCTTGGTGGGATCAATGCCCTGACGGTATAGGTCGATCTTGGCTTGGTTCAGGTCAAAGCCGATGACATCCACCTTCTTGGAGAAGGCAACGGCAATGGGCATTCCTACATAGCCCAAGCCTACCAGAGCCAGCTTTTCTTTCCGGTCAACGAGATTGCGATAAAGTTCCATATATTTAAGCCTCCAATCAAGGATTTAGTATCATGGTTTCGGATATCCTGCCATTGATGAGCCGTACATCGTAGATCTGCTCGGCAAGAGCACGGCTCTCCCTGCCCATAGCGTCACAGAGGGCAGGATCATCGATCAATTGTTCCATGGCCTCTACAAGAGCGGGAACGGACTTAACGGGGACAAGAATGCCGTTCTTTCCCCGGGGAACGGTTTGGCGACAGCCGGGAGCGTCCGTAGTCAAAATGGGACGGCCGGTGGCCATAGCCTCTAAAACGGTCTTGGGGGTACCTTCGTGATAGGAAGGGAGAACATAGGCACTGCACTGTGCCAGGAAGGGCTGGACATTCTTCTGCGCACCGAAGTATTCTACACTGCCGTCGTCCAGGTAGCTCTGCAGCTCTGCTTCTGAAATGGCGGAGGGGTTGGTGTCAAAAGGTCCTACCAGCATACAACGGACATGGGGGTGTTTTTTGCGGAGCTCCCGACAGGCGTCTAAGTATTCTACAACACCCTTGTCTCGGATCAGTCTGGAAATGCACAGGAAAGCCGGCTCCTTGGGCTGGGGGGCAGGGGGGAACAGATCCAGATTTACGCCGGAGCCGTTGAGGATCACGGCCTTGTCCCGGGGGAGGATCCCATGCTTTACAAATACGCTCAGATCGTCCTCGTTCTGGAAGAAGGCCTTTGGGGCCTTTCTCATGCCGTATCGGTATTCTGTTACAAGGATCCTGCGAACCAATCGAGTCTTAAGGTCATCACTGAGAAAAATGGAGCCCAAGCCTGCAATGAGGGGGTAGAATTCAATGCCGCAACTTGCGGCAGCCATGCCTCCGTAGATCACGGTCTTGGCTTGGTAGGCAAAGATCTTATGAGGCTGTTCTTCCTTTAGAAGGGCCTGAATGGCACGGAGAGTCTTAAGATCTTTCAGGGGGTTCATGCCATTGCGTTCTACGGGGATGCTGCGATAGCGGATCCCCAATTCCGCAAATTTATCCTGCCAGAGATCCTCCGGCTCCTCTGCCACGGCCAGGACCTGGTGGCCCTGAGTCAGAAAGGCCTTCATCATATCAATGCGGAACCAAAATAGGGAGGTCGTATTACTGGATAATACAAGGAGCTTCATTTCTTATGTACTTCCTCTCGGGGGGATTGTGCTGTTGCACCCTCTACAATGCCCTCGTGGCGTAGGACCTTGAGGATGGTGCCGAAGAAGCACTTGCAATCGAAGAGGAAGCTGAGCTTTTGGACGTATTCGCCGTCTAAGCGGGCCTTAATGGGGATCTCCAGCTCGTCACGGCCGTTGATCTGTGCCCAGCCGGTGAGGCCGGGGCGGATGTCGTTGGCACCGTAGCGGTCCCGCTCTTCCAGGAGGTCATACTGATTCCACAGAGCGGGGCGGGGGCCGACTACGGACATATGGCCTGCCAGGATATTGAAGAGCTGGGGCAGCTCGTCCAAGCTGGTCTTACGCAGGAGTCTGCCCATACGGGTGATGTACTGCTCCGGATTCTGCAGCATATGGGTGGGCATATCTCTGGGGGTGTCGATCCGCATGGAGCGGAACTTGAGGATGTGGAAATAGGTCTTGCCCTTGCTCACACGCTTCTGCTTAAACAGAATGGGGCCGGGGGAGTCCAGCTTCATGGCAATGATAATAAGCAGGAACAGCCAGGACAGAAGAAGGATCCCTAAAAGGGACAGGATAATATCTAACAGTCGTTTAAAAAAGCTTTGATACATAGACTAACCTCCTGTAGGAAGGGGGGAGCTGCACACAGAGCTACCGCATTATAGTTAGAATCATTATACCTCATAACAGTGAAAAAGTAAATAGTAATTATGCAAAGAAAAAGAAATCTCCGACGTTTTTTCAGTTTTTTCAAAGAAAAAGAAGTTGTCATTTGCTGTAAATAATAGTATAATAGAGGTGTATCAGTACCCATGGGCAGACTGCCTGTGTCGGCCCACAACAGAAAGGAAGAAAGACCTATGGATCAGAAATACGAGGCTCTGTTTACGCCATGGAAGATCGGCAATGTAGAGATCAAGAACCGAATCGTGCTATGCCCTATGGGAGGGACCTCCCTCTTCGGCTGGATGGAATTTACAGGCTGCGCCTTTGATAAAGAAGCTGCCAAGTTTTTCCTGGAACGGGCAAGGAATAACGTGGGCCTTATCATTCCCGGCATCGCTCCTCTCAGAGATACTATCCTGGGCAGATGGCTGTGGAAGAATGAGAAGATGTTCAAGGAGCTGAAGCTTTTTATGGACGAGATCCACAAGACGGGAGCCAAGCTCTTCGTCCAGCTCACAGCCGGTATGGGCAGAAGCTGGGCCATTACAGACCATATTGCACCCTTGCACAAGAATAAGCTGCTCCGCCCTTTGGTCAAGCCGATCATTGACACCGGCTATCAGCTTGCCAGCCCCAGTCCCCTGCCTGCAAGATGGGACCCGGAGATCACCACTCCCGAGATGACCGTAGAGCAGATCAAGGAGATCATCGAGGCCTTTGCCAAGACCGCCAAGCTGTGTAAAGAGGCAGGTGTAGACGGTGTAGAGGTCCACGCAGTTCACGAGGGCTATCTGCTGGATCAGTTTACCCTCAAGTATACCAACCACCGTACCGATGCCTACGGCGGCTCCTTTGAGAACCGCTACCGCTTCCCTGTAGAGGTAGTGCAGGCTATTAAGGCTGCCTGCGGCAAGGACTTCCCTGTGTCCCTCCGCTATTCTGTAGAGTCTAAGGTGAAGGACTTCCGTGTCGGCGCAGTGCCGGGAGAGAAATATACCGAGATCGGCAGAGATATGGCAGAGTCTGAAAAGGCCGCGAAATATCTCCAGGATGCCGGCTATGATATGCTCAATGCAGACAACGGCACATACGATTCCTGGTACTGGGCCCATCCTCCCATGTATATGCCCCAAAACTGCAACTTAGACGATGTGTCCCATATTAAGAAATTCGTGGATATTCCCGTTGTGTGTGCCGGTCGTATGGAGCCTGAGGAGGGTGCCAAGGCCGTTGCACAGGGACGGATCGATGCAGTAGGCATCGCCCGTCAGTTCCTGACAGACCCTCAGTGGGTCACCAAGCTCATTGAAGAGCGGATCGAGGATATTAAGCCCTGTATCTGCTGTCATTCCGGCTGCTTCAACTTCTCCTCCTGGAAGGGCCATGCCAACAACCAGGATCTGGGCGACACCCGCGGTCTTGCCCGTTGCGCACTGAACCCCGAAACCATGCAGTCTAAGAAATATCGGATTGAGAAGGCCAAGAAGCCCTGTACCGTAGCCATTGTAGGCGGCGGCATCGCCGGCATGGAGGCAGCTTTAGTCTGTGCCAAGCGGGGGCATTCCGTGACCCTGTACGAAAAGTCCGGGGAGCTGGGAGGGGTCTTTATTGCAGCCGCCGCACCCTCCTTTAAGGAAAAGGATCGGGAACTGATCGCATGGTACCGTCGGGAACTGCAGAAGCATCCCATTACCGTGAAGCTCGATACAGAGATCAAGGAGCTGAGCAGTCTCAAGGCTGACAAGATCATCATTGCTACGGGCTCCCGTGCCAATAAGCTGCCCATTCCCGGTTGGGAACGGGGGATCCCGGCAGTAGACTTTCTCCTGGGGAAGCAGCCCGTGGGGCAGAAGGTGGCAGTGATCGGCGGCGGACTTACCGGCTGTGAGATCGCATACGAATTGTACCTCCGGGGCAAGGAGCCTGTCATTGTGGAGATGCAGGAGGACCTGATCGCAGTTAAGGGCGTTTGTCTGGCAAACAGCTCCTTCCTCCGTGACTTCTTCTGTGCCAACAAGGTTCCCGTATATCTACAGACCCGTCTGAAGGAGATCGGGACCAAGGGCATTACTGTGATCGGTGCAGAGTGCAAGGAAGCAACGCTGCCTGTGGACTCTGTGATCCTTTCCGTTGGCTATCAGCCTGCCCCCCTGACTCCCAAGGGCAAGAACGTATTCGTCATCGGCGATGCAGATAAGGTGGGAAATCTCCGTAGTGTGATCTGGCAGGCCTGGGACGTCTGTATGAAGCTGTAAAAAAGGAGGAGCATTGCGTATGAAGCTGACAAAGGAACAAAAGGAGATCTTAAACGGCTCTCAAGGGGAGACTATGGCAAAGGTCATGAAGACCCTGGTCATGTACGGCCGGACCTTCGGAGCGGATAAGCTGGTACCCATTACTGCAAAGTACAATCATTTGGTCACCTCCTTCGGGCTGAAGATGATGACCCCTGTTTTTGAGCTCATGGACAAGCTCATTGAGGCAGGTGCTCTATCCGGGCAGAAATTCAGTGTGGACCCCCGTCCTATGGACAAGGCCGTTCCTACCAATCTGTTGCAGAAGCTGATCTTCAAGCGGTTTATGTATTCCAAGCAGGAGTCCTATGAGGAGCAATTGCAGAAGCTTGGGCTTATGAATGACTCTGCATTTACCTGTGCCTGCTATCTGGACCAGGTGGGCAACAAGCCCCAAATGGGGGAGGTCCTTAGCTGGGCAGAATCCTCTGCCGTGGTCTACGCCAACTCCGTCCTGGGGGCTCGGTGCAACCGCAATTCCGGCATTATGGACCTCATGGGCTCCATTGCAGGCTATGTGCCCCATTTCGGCCTCCTGACTGACGAGGGGAGAAAGGCGACCTGGATCGTCAAGGTCCAAACCACCAAGCAGCCCGATGCCCAGCTCTTAGGCTCTGCCATCGGTATGAAGGTCATGGAGGATGTGCCCTACATTACGGGCATGAAGAAATGGCTGGGTACGGAGCTGACCGAGGCGGTCTGCGGCTACCTAAAGGATTTCGGTGCGGCAACGGCCTCCAACGGTGCAGTAGGGCTGTACCATATAGAGGAGCTGACACCTGAAGCCAAGGAGCAGGGAGCGGCTCTGATCAAGGAGAATTGCAAGGTCTACGTCATCGACGATGCAGAGCTGGAACGGGTCAAGACAAGCTATCCTGTTATGTGGAAGCGGAAGAACGCCAAGCCGGAGCTGTGCTTCATCGGTTGCCCCCATCTGAGCCTCCAGCAGCTTATAAACTGGACTCTTAGGGTAGAACAGGCACTCCGGGATGCAAACAGGAAAAAGGTCTGCATTCCCACCGTCTTTACAGCCGCACCCGGGGTGATCAAGGCCTTCGGAGAAACGGAATACGCCCAACGGCTAAAGGCCACAGGGGTGATCCTCTCCTATATCTGTCCCTTAATGTATATGAACAATCCCCTGTGCGGATCTATGCGAGTCATCACCTCCTCCAACAAGCTCCGCACCTATACCACTGCGAAATACCTTGCGGAGGACGAGATCCTGCGGAAGATCACCAAGGGAGGCAACGCAACATGAAACGATTTAGAGGAAGAGTTGTTGCACCGGGCACGGTAACCGCACCTGCCCTGGTGTCCCATGGAGGGGTCAATACCCTGGCATCCTTCCAAAAGGCCCTGCAGTTCGGAGACAAGGAGGCTACCTGCTCCGACCAGAACAATCCCGATCTCTTCGGCAAGGCCATGGCAGGGAAGGCTCTGTGCCTGCCCCAGACCATCGGCTCCACCACAGGCGGCTTGGTGCTCTACTGTGCCTGTGCCATGAAGCGGCAGCCTGCCTGTATGCTCTTCAGTCAGCCCATTGATTCCCTGGCGGCGGCGGGCTCTATTCTGGCCTCTGTGTGGCTGGATGATGTACAGATGCCCGTTATCGACAATTTGGGCGAAGCCTTCCTCCGCTACGTAGAGGACGGCATGACCATTACCGTTGAGGAAGATGGCATCGTCTGTGTAGAATAGCAGGAAGGAATAGGAAAGATATGAGAAGAAAGCGTTTAGTCCCCCTGTGCCTGGCGGTTCTGCTCCTTCTTTCCGTCCTTGGAACCACAATGCCGTCCTTCAGGGCGGCATTGCCTCCAAATACGGCAAAGGATGGGAACCTGCGAGTCCTCTTGACCTCGGATATTCACTATTGCACCTCTGCCTATTACGGCGTGGCAGGGAAGGACCGCTTGCAGCTCTGGGTAGATTCTGTCAATGCGGAGCATAAGAGGGAGCCCTTAGACCTAATCATTATTGCAGGAGACGTGTCTCTGGACCATTTCTACAGCAATGGAAATATTGCAGGCAGCTACATGGGAAGCAACAAGGTCAGTTATACGGAGAAATTCGTAAAGGAATATGTCTCTCAGCTTCCTAAGGGTGTTCCCTGCTTCATTCTGCCGGGGAACCATGAGCAGTACAACAACAGCCAGTGGAAGTCCTATACGGGCAATGACAGGCAGTGCTCCTACCGTCTGGAAGGGAATCTGTTCATTATGCTGGATAACTTCAACAACCATCTGGAGCCCAATGTAACGGATAACGCTGTTTATACCCCCTCGGATATGGATTTTATCCAGTCTGAAATGGCCAAATACCCCGACGACAAGGTATGGCTCATTGCCCACTATTTCCAGGCAGGCTCGGAAAGCGAGGCATTCAAACGGCTGGTACAGGAAAATGATCGGATCATGGGACTCTTCGGGGGTCACGATCATATGGGCGATGTAAAGAATACCACGGCATGGGGGACCAAGCCTTATGCCATGTGTGGCACCTATGCCCGTTCCGGGACCATGACCGCGGAGCATACGGTGGGAGAACCCCAACGGTTTGGCTACGTAGCGAAGGAACTGACAGCAGCACAGCAGGCAAGTCTGGATGCCAGTCTGAACAACTTCTGGGGATTTCGTGAGCTGAAGATCACCCCGGATACCGCTGAGAGTAACTATATTTCCGTAGACACAGGCAGTACTACCCCCTATTTCTACGGCAGAAAGATTGACCTTTCCAGGACTTTGAAATACCATGCCGATTATGCAACCTCCGGTGCTACGGAAAACTGGGCACCTGCAGCAGATGGAATCTATTATATCGGCAGTGCCGCAGATATGAAGGCCTTTTCTGCCTTGGGACAGACCCTTGACTTTTCCGGTAAGACCGTGAAGCTGGTACGGGATATTGATATGATCGGCGTAGATTGGACCATGATCCCACGGTTTTCGGGGATCTTTGACGGTTGCGGTCATGCTGTGAAGAATCTCAACCTGTACGCTACCTCCGGCACCCTTGCCATGTTCGACCAGTTGAAGAATGGCACCATTCAGAATCTCCGAATGGTAGATGGTACGGTGAAGCTAATAGACTCCCATTCTGCTGCGGGCATTGCGGTCCGTGCCGACGGGACCTGTTCCTTCCGCAATGTGTACTGTAAAATGAATATCAGTGTAGACAGTGATTGCTACCGGGCAGGTGGCTTCCTTGCCTTCCCGGAGAGAGCAAATCTCACTTTTGAGAATTGTGTCAGCGAATGTACCATATCCGGCATGCGTGGGGGCGGCTTTGTTGCCCAGGTGAACTATAACACCTATTCTACTGTGTTTAAGGATTGTGCATTTATTGGAGACCTGTCTACCGCCGGGAAGTGGTCCGGTGGTATTGTAGGCCTGTGTGCAGGCAATGTGACTATGGAACGCTGCGTCAGCCTGGGCAAGCAGAGTCCTAATGGAGAAAGCGGTGGTCTCCTGTTCATTGACCACCAAAATCAGTCGGAAACCACAGTAACCACAGTCTATCTGAAGGACTGCTACGCCGCCGTAGATACCCAGCTCCCCATCGGAACACAGGAAAAGCGTTCCTTCCGTCTCAACTTTACCCTGGAGTATACGGGGCAGACCCCCTTTACGGTCAACACCGATGCTGCTAATTTATTGGCGGCACATCAGAGCACCATTCAGAGTAAATTTGGATATTTGGCAAAGGGAAGTACCGTGGATCTGACCACATCTAACTTAAAAACCCTATGCCCCGGTCTTACAGGTTGGAGCAATGTCGGCGGCACCGTGGCCTACGGCACAGGCAAGACGGTTCCCAAGATCCTGCCTGCTGCCACCTGGAGCCTTATGAACGGGAAGAGCACCACGGCACCCCCTTCTGCCATTTGTGCACTTTGCGGAGGCAACGGGAAAGCTCCGGAGAATTTAGGCAACGGCACCCATCTGATCTCCTGCGATCGCTCCCTCCATAGTATCGAGGATCACAGCTACACCGGCAGTAAGTGTGTTTGCGGACAGAGGGAATGTCCTTATCTGCTCTTAGACTTCCTGCCTACGAGTATTGCGAACCAAGCCGCAGATTGGATCCTTACAGAGCGTGATACGGGTACCGTGTCGATCACCATGGATCATAATAACAAGGGAACCATGGATGGCACGGTAAAGTATCGTGACGCCTATGTTTCCATGGCAAGCAGGCTGAGCAAGGAATACCTGATCCAAGAAGGGGATGTTATAGAGGTCCGTTTAAAGGGAATGATCACAACCGGCTCCTGTCCCAGAACAACAGTGTATTTTACTACGGATCAGCAGTCTGCATATGGGGAATCCCATCAGTTGACCCACGGAATGACCTTTGACGGCAGCTATCAGACGGTCACCCTGGGAACCTTGGATCCCTATGTGGGCCAGAGCATCCGCACCCTGCGTATAGATGTATTCCAGCAGGCCTCTACGGATTTTGCCGGTACATACAGCTTGGACTATATTTATGTTGGTCCGGCAGACTGTGCACCTTCCAAAGGAAGCTCTGCCCTGTACTTTGACTTCGAGGACGACGAGTATTCCGCACAGCGCTACGGCACCTCTACCTACAGAGGCTATAACTACGATGCGGCAGGCCGTTGGTGCAGGGGCGAAACCGGGGAACAGCCCACGGTCAAAAACGGGAAGCTCTGCTTTGCCGTTACCGAAAGATACAATGCAAGCAATGAGCCCGTTTATATTACTGCTATTGAACCTGTAGGAAGTGTAAAAACCTTCTCTTGGGGCAATGACAATAAATATGCCAACGACCTTTCCTACGATCCGAGCAAAGCGGAGGTCCTGCAAATACGATTGCGGCTGACGGATGTACAGCACTATTACCCCAATAGCACCAAACGGTATTTACGCCTCTTCTACCTTCCCGAGGGAGCTACGGAATGGAGCTGTGGCACAGCTCCCAATGATTGGGCAGAATCCATTCTTGTAGCTATTGACGATGCCTATATGGATGGCGGTGCAAAGGAAGGGGAATTCTTTACTCTGACAGCTTCTCTGAAGGGGAAGAAGTTCTCTGCCTACGAAAGCATCCGCGGTATTATGCTGAACTTTTTAGGTATGCGGGGAGGCTCTGTGGAGATCGACTACCTCTATATTGGGCCTGCACCTACAGACAGCCTCCTCTTTGACTTTAACGGAACGGGAGCAGAGAGATATGATACTGTTTCCTATGGCATGATGGATTTTGACAACATAGACCATTGGTATCACGAGGCAGATATCTCTGAGCTGACCATCACAAACGGCGAACTGCATATGACTCCGGCTTCCACGGTGAAGAACGATCATACCCAGTATGCAGAGACCTCTAAAACAGCAAGTCGCTGTGCCGATCCCCTACACTATACTCCCAAGACCGGGGACATCCTCCAATATAAGTATCGTCTTGTGAGTTACGATGGAGAGCTCAACAGCGGCAAGACCCCCACCATTACCGTTTACGGGTGGGACAGCGGAGTAAATGCAAATTACCAAGGCAGCTATGTGAATGTAGATACGGGAAAGATTGGAACGGATATTACCGTTACAAAGGCTGTTCCAGACAAATGGATCGGCTATGATGTGACCAGAATGCGTATTACCCTCCGAGGTCTGCTGCATTCTAAGGTGGCAGTGGATTATTTGTATGTAGGACCGGGCTGTACCGCACCTACACCGGTACATACCTACACCTACAAAGTGACCAAGGATCCAACTGCCTCTGCACGGGGAACCCTGACCGGAACCTGTTCCCGTTGCTCCGGAACGACAACCGTGACCCTGCCCAAGCTGAACACCACAGACTACACCAAGACTGTGACTAAGGCTCCTACCTGTACAGAAACAGGCACGGATACCTATCAGTGGAAGACTACCACCTACGGCACCTTCTCCTTCACCGCCGTCACCAAGGCCAAAGGCCACACGGAGGTCATAGACAAGGCGGTTGCTCCCACTTGTACAGGAACGGGCTTAACGGAGGGCAAACACTGCTCGGTCTGCTCTGTGATCCTCTTGGCACAGGAGACCGTTCCTGCGAAGGGACACAGCTACGTATACACCCGAATCAATGCTCTATCCCATTTGATCACCTGTAAAGACTGTGACTTCTCCGAGGGAACTACTCACAGCTACGAAAACGGAACCTGTGTCTGTGGAGAAAAGGAGATCAAGGAGCCTGTAGAGGAGGCTTCTCTGAAGCTGAACCACAGCTTGAACCTTGCCAGCGATATTTCCGTAAATCTTGTGGTCTCCAAGACACTCTTAGAGGGCTTTGACATGAGCACCGTCTATGTAGAGGCTACCGTT
>JAZNYV010000112.1:0-17228 GCA_045594585.1 Faecousia sp.
GTTTTCTTCTTGCGGAAGCTGTACTCGATGTCTGTGAATGTTTCTTGTTTCATTGTGTTGCACCACCATTGTTTTGATGGATTTATTATACCATATCCGGAACCTATGTGGTAGTGTTTATTTAATCAGAGGTTCCTTAGAACAATAATCATATGACAGGAGTTTGAGCATGGGATTTTTTGATAAGATCAAGAATGGTCTGAAAAAGACCAGAGAAGCCGTTGCCAATACCATCGGCAACGTATTTAGTGCATTCCGAGCAGTAGACGAGGAATTCTACGAGGAGCTGGAGGAGAGCATGATCCTTGCGGATATGGGTGTAGATACCTCCTGCAAGGCTGTTGAGCTCCTGCGGCAACGGGTCAAGGAGCGGAAGCTAAAGGACACCGAGGAGGTCCGTGCCGCTCTCAAGGAGATCCTGGTAGAAATGCTTTCTGTAGGGGATACCCGTCTGAAGATCGACACCAAGCCCTCTGTGGTTCTGGTCATCGGTGTCAACGGTGTAGGCAAGACCACCACCATCGGCAAGCTGGCCCATAATTTCGATGCCCGGGGGAAGAAGGTCCTCCTCTGTGCTGCAGATACCTTCCGTGCCGCTGCGGCAGATCAGCTTGAGATCTGGTCTGACCGTGCAGGGGTGCAGATCGTCCGTCAGCACGAGGGTGCAGATCCTGCAGCCGTGGTCTACGATGCCATCCAAGCAGCCAAGGCCCGTGGTACGGATCTGATCCTCTGCGATACCGCAGGCAGACTCCACAACAAGGCCAATCTGATGAACGAGCTGAACAAGATATCCCGTATCATCGACCGTGAGCTGCCCGATGCAGACAAGGAGGTCCTCCTGGTTCTGGACGGAACCACCGGCCAAAACGGTCTCCTGCAAGCCAAGGAATTTAAGAACATTGCAGGCGTTACGGCCATTGCCCTGACCAAGCTGGATGGAACTGCTAAGGGCGGCATCGTGATCGCAGTTGCGGATGCTCTGCAGATCCCTGTCAAGTATATTGGCGTAGGCGAGCAGATGGATGATCTGATGCCCTTTGATGCCAAGGCCTTTGTTGATGCTCTGATCTAAGGAGGTTGCTATGAGAATTGACGGTAGAAATGCAGACGAGCTCCGTGAAGTAAAGCTGACAACGGGCTTTACCAAGTTCGCAGAAGGAAGCTGTCTCATAGAAGCAGGGAATACCATGGTCCTGTGCAATGCATCCGTAGAGGCAAAGGTCCCTCCCCATGTACAGAGGGGGGGATGGGTCACTGCGGAATACTCCATGCTCCCCCGTGCCAACCGGGAACGGAGCAAGCGCGATGTTTCTAAGCTGAAGCTGTCTCCCCGCAGTGCAGAGATCCAGCGGCTCATTGGCAGGAGCCTCCGCAGTGCTGTAGACCTGGAGGCCTTAGAGGGCTATACCATTACCATTGACTGTGATGTGCTCCAGGGAGACGGCGGTACAAGGACGGCTTCTGTGACCGGCGGCTTCGTGGCATTGGTCCTTGCCTGCCGCAAGCTGCTCCGGGAGGGGAAGATCTCCGCTATGCCCATCCGCACCTTTGTCAGCGGTATTTCCGCAGGCATTGTGGGAGATGAAGCTCTGTTGGATCTGTGCTATGAAGAGGACTCCCGTGCTATGGTGGACCTCAACTGCATCATGACAGAGGACGGTCAGATCATTGAGCTCCAGGGAACGGGAGAGGGCAGACCCTTCACCGTAGAGGAGCAGCAGAGGCTCCTGGAGCTGTGCCGCAAGGGCAATCAGCTCCTGACTATGATACAGCGCAGATGCATAGGAGAATTAGAATGAAGCTTGTACTTGCCAGTAACAATGCCCACAAGTTAGAGGAGATCAGCAAGATCCTGTCTACCTTGGGTATGGAGGTGGTTCCTCAGAAGGCATTGGGTATCAATATTGAGCCCGATGAAACAGGGGAGACCTTCGAGGAGAATTCTTATATTAAGGCCAAGGCGATCATGGATGCCTGCGGTCTGCCTACCATTGCCGACGATTCCGGCCTTATGGTAGATGCTCTGGGCGGTCAGCCGGGAGTGCATACTGCCCGATTTGGAGGAGACTCTGTCCGTACCGATCGGGAGCGATATGAGTATCTGCTCCGACGGATGGAGGGGATCCCTCAGGAACAGCGTGATGCAAAGTTTGTTACGGTGATCACCCTGCTCCTCCCCGACGGTCGTAAGATCGTAGCACGGGGGGAATGTCCCGGCAGGATCCTCTTCACAGCAGAGGGTGAGAACGGCTTCGGCTATGATCCCGTATTCTATTCCTACGATGCAGGAAACAGCTTTGCACTCCTTCCGCCGGAAGTAAAAAACAGTCTGTCCCACAGAGCAAGGGCATTAAAGGCCCTGGTGGACAAGATCAGAGAGGAGAAGATCCTATGATTACCAGTAAAGAAAGAGCGGAGCTCCGCAGTCAGGCCAACACCCTGGAGACCACCCTTATGGTTGGCAAGGGCGGTGTGACCGACAGCATCGTGGCAGAAGCAAGGACTCAGTTAGAGGCCCGTGAATTGGTCAAGGGCCGTGTATTGGAGACGGCTCTCCTGTCTGCCCGTGAGGTCAGCGATGCTCTGTGTGAGGTCATTGGCTGTGAGGGCATCCAGTGTGTGGGCTCCAAGTTCGTGATCTACAAGAAGTCTGAGAAGAAGGCACAGGAGGCGGCAAGACTTGCCCGGGAGCTGAAGAAAAAGAAAGCCAATCCCGTACGCCGCGGTGCCCAGGAACGACGCAAGAAGGCCAGAGAGGAGCGGGAGAAGCGGAACGAGTATTTCAGACAGTCCGCCATTGCCGCTGCGATCGAGAAGAGAAGAAATCAGCAGGATTGAGTCTGTTTTCCACATAAGAGAGAAGGAGTGTAAGGTATGGCACGAATCGGTATTTTCGGTGGTAGCTTCAACCCTCCCCACGAGGGGCATATCCTGGCAGCACGAGAGTTCTATGACCAACTGGGACTGGACCGACTTCTGATCATTCCTGCAGGAGATCCACCCCACAAGACCCTGTCTGCCAACTCGCCTACGGATATGCAACGTCTGGAAATGACCCGACTTGCGGCAATGGACTTGGAAAATGCAGAAGTCTTGGATCTGGAGATCAAGCGACAGGGCAGGAGCTATACAGCCGACACCGTTGACCTTCTCCGACAGAGCTATCCTGATGACGAGCTGTTCCTTCTGATGGGGACGGATATGTTTTACTCCTTCGGCTCCTGGTATCAGCCCGAACGGATCACCAGGGAAGCCACCATTGCCGTAGCACATCGGGATGCAGATTCCCCGGGGAGACTGAAGAGATGTGCCGCGGAGCTGGAGGAGAAGCTGGGCACAAGGATCGCCTTTGTGGAGAATCAATATCTTCCCCATTCTTCTACCTCTGTCCGTGCTATGATCGCCTTCCGGTGTGCCGATGCCTATTTGGCTCCCTCCGTTATGGAGTATATTTGTGATCACGGGCTATACTATGCAGGACGAGATCTGAGGAGCCTGCCCTTTGACCAATTGCGCGAGATTTCCCTCAGCCTGCATAAGAGCAAACGGGTGGATCACGTGGTGGGCTGCAGTGATACCGCCGCTGCTTTGGCAGAGCATTACGGTGTTCCTGTTGAGGAAGCACGCAGAGCCGGGATCCTCCATGATATTACCAAGGCACTCAATGGCTCTGAGCAGTTGCAATTGTGCGAAAAATATGCTATAATACTGGATAACTTTGAACGGGAGCATCCCAAGCTCCTCCATGCTAAGACCGGTGCGGTGATAGCACGGGAGATCTTTGGCGAAGCTCCGTCGGTTTGCGATGCTATTAAGTGGCATACCACCGGGCGTGAGAATATGTCCATGCTTGAGAAGGTGATCTATTTAGCGGATTACATGGAGCCTAATCGCAACATGGACGGGATCGAGGAGCTGCGCAGGCTGACCTGGACAGAGCCCGATGCCGCCCTTGCTATGGGCTTAGAAATGACTATGACCTATGTCCGTTCCCGTGGTGCCAAGGTGGATCCCCATTCTGCCGCCGCATTGCACTTTTTACAGGAAAGGAAGCAAAACCCATGAGAAAACAATTAGATGACAGCTATCGTGCTCCCGAAGGGGGCGGAGGGTTTCTATCTGCCAATACAAGGGCTAAGATCCTCTTTGGGCTGGCTGTTGCAGTATTCCTATTCGCTGTTTCCATGTGCCTGTATCTCATTCACAGGAGTGGGGATACGGAGTCTATACCAACAGAGACAATGGACGTTAAGCCTCTGCAATATGAAGTCAACGTTCCTCCTACCCCTCCCGTAACTCAGGGAGAGGATGATCCCTATCGGTTGGAGCTACGCAAGCCGGAGAGCAATTATGATTCTCCTGTGATCAATATCCTTCTGCTGGGTGTGGAGGAGGATGTGAATGATACCTTGATCCTGTGTAGCGTGGATCTGGCGGAGCGGTCTCTATCCATGCTGAGTGTTCCCCGTGATACCTATGTAGCAGGAGATTACCCTGTCCCCAAGGCAAAGAATATTTATGGTGCCTACGACCCCGACAAGAGGATCGATGCAGTTAAGGATGCTCTGCGAGGGATGTTCGGCTTTGGAGTGGATTACTATTTCGTGTTGGATCGGGATACCCTGACACAGGCTCTTTCCCTTGCAGAGGGCTTTTCCTTCGATGTTCCCCAGAGCCCTGCCTACCACAGCCTTAAGAGTGGGAAGCAGACCATGGACGGAGAGAAGGCCTTTGAGCTCTTCCGCTTTAAAAAGAGCTGGACAGACGTAGAGACGGATCCTGCCCGTGTGCAGCGGACCTTCCTCCTGTCCCTTTTGGATACCCTCTTGGAGGACGAGACTCGGATCTCCGAGATTTGCGTAAAGCTGTCAGAGATCGCAGACACAGATCTGACTGTAGAGGAGATGGCCTATTTAGGCTATCTGCTGGCGGACTTTGAGTTTGCGGATGCATATAGCAGAGCACTTCCCGGAGGCGAGAAGGAGATCCGGAAGCAGACCTACTATGAGGTAGATCCTGAGAAGGCCGTGGATATGCTAAACGAGTATTTTAACCCTATGGAGAAGGAACTGACTGTCTTTACCGTAAACTTCCGCCAGGAGCAGGGGGCAAGCGGTGAGGGCGAGTTCTCCGATTACGGACATTCCTCCAGCACCACGGAGACATCGGAGGACGACTCCCAAGGAGAAACAGCTCCCGACGGATCAGAGGAGACCGACAACAGTGATCCTACCGACGGTTCGGAAGCCACGGAGGATACCGAGGAGACGGAACCTCCCACAGAATCAGAAGCAACGGAAGCTCCCCAGGAAACAGGAGATTCCCAAAACGGAACAACCTAAGCCAAAGGAAAAGGAGAGATCTCTATGAATTCAACGAAAGAAATTGCATTGCGTGCGGCCAAGGCTCTGGACGAGAAAAAGGGCATTGGCATCAAGCTCTTAGAGGTGGCGGACGTTACCAGCATTGCCGATCATTTTTTGATCTGCACAGGCAGCTCCAATACCCACGTCAAGACCCTGTGCGATTGCGTCGAGGCTGTAGTGCAGGATGAGCTGGGCGAAACTCTGCTCCACCGTGAGGGCCAGCGTGGCGGTACCTGGGTACTCCTGGACTTCGGCTGCCTGGTGGTCCATGTGTTTACCAACGAGACTCGCGAATTTTATAATCTGGAGCGTCTTTGGAATGACGCTAAAGAAATCCCTGTGAATTTTGAGGAGATAGAAGGATGAAATACGATTTTACAGCTATTGAGCAGAAGTGGCAGAAGATTTGGCAGGAGAAGAATCTCTATGCCTCCGTTACCGGGGATCAGAAGGAGAAGTTCTACGCTCTGATCGAGTTCCCTTACCCCTCCGGCGTGGGTCTCCATGTTGGTCACGCCCGTCCCTATACCGCTATGGACACCATTGCAAGAAAGCACCGCATGATGGGTCAGAATGTCCTGTTCCCCATGGGCTACGATGCATTCGGCCTGCCTACGGAGAATTACGCCATTAAGAACCATATCCACCCCAAGACAGTTACGGAGACCAATGTTAAGAACTTCCGCTCTCAGCTCCAGGCTTTGGGCTACAGCTTCGATTGGGACCGTGAGATAGACACCACTGATCCCAAGTACTTCAAGTGGACCCAGTGGATCTTCCTGCAGATGTTTAAGAAGGGGCTTGCATACAAGGCACAGATGCCCGTTAACTGGTGTACCTCCTGTAAGTGCGTTCTTGCCAACGAAGAGGTGGTTGACAACGGCTGTGAGCGTTGCGGCAGCCCTGTGATCCGCAAGGAGCAGAGCCAGTGGATGCTTAAGATCACGGAGTACGCACAGCGCCTCCTTGACGACCTGGACGATGTAGACTTTATCGACCGTGTCAAGGCACAGCAGCGGAACTGGATCGGCCGCTCTACCGGTGCAGAGGTCCGTTTTGGTTCCACTATGGGGGATGAGATCCTGATCTTCACCACCCGTCCCGACACCCTCTTCGGTGCAACCTACATGGTACTGTCTCCTGAGCACGCCCTTGTAAACAAGTGGATGGACAAGCTGGAAAATGCCGACGAGGTCAAGGCTTACCGGGCAGAGGCTGCTGCCAAGTCCGACTTTGAGCGTACAGAGCTTGCAAAGGACAAGACTGGCGTTATGCTCAAGGGTGTAAAGGGCATCAACCCTGTAAACGATAAGGAAATTCCCATTTTTATTTCCGACTACGTCCTGTCTACCTATGGCACCGGTGCCATTATGGCAGTTCCTGCACATGACGACCGCGACTGGGCATTTGCCAAGAAGTTCGGCTGTGAGCTGATCGAGGTCGTTAAGGGCGGCAACATTGAAGAGGCTGCTTTCACCGATTGCGATACAGGTGTTATGGTCAATTCCGGCTTCCTCAATGATCTTACCGTAGAAGAAGCTAAGAAGGCTATTATTGACTTCCTTACCGAGAAGGACATCGGCGAGGCTAAGGTCAACTTCAAGCTCCGTGACTGGGTATTCTCCCGTCAGCGTTACTGGGGCGAGCCCATTCCCATCGTACATTGTGACAAGTGCGGCACTGTAGCTCTGGATGAGTCTCAGCTTCCCTTGCTCCTGCCTGAGGTAGAGAGCTACGAGCCGTCCGACGATGGCAGCTCTCCTCTTGCGGCTATTACGGATTGGGTCAATACTACCTGTCCCTGCTGTGGCGGTCCTGCCAAGCGTGAGACAGATACCATGCCCCAGTGGGCAGGCTCCTCCTGGTACTTCCTCCGCTATATGGACAACCATAACGAGGACGCCATTGCATCCAAGGAAGCTATTGACTATTGGGGACCTGTTGATTGGTACAACGGCGGCATGGAGCATACTACCCTCCACCTGCTGTACAGCCGCTTCTGGCACAAGTTCCTCTATGATATCGGTGTAGTTCCTACCAAGGAGCCTTACGCCAAGCGTACCAGCCACGGTATGATCCTGGGTGAGGGCGGCATCAAGATGTCCAAGTCCCGTGGCAACGTTATTAACCCCACGGATGTGATCAACGAGTACGGTGCAGATACCATGCGCAGCTACATCATCTTCATCGGTGACTTCGAGAAGGCTGCTTCCTGGTCCTCCAATGCGGTCAAGGGCTGCAAGCGGTTCCTGGACAAGGTATGGAATCTGGCAGAGACCGTAACCGACAAGGAGACCGAGTACTCCAAGAAGAATGAGTCTGCCATCCACAAGACCATTAAGAAGGTATCTTCCGATATTGATGCCCTTAAGGGCAATACGGCCCTTGCAGCACTTATGAGTCTGACCTCTACCTTAGCTGACAACGGCTGTAATGCTGCCGAGCTCAAGACTCTGCTCCAGCTTCTCAGTCCCTTTGCTCCTCATATCTGTGACGAACTGTGGGAGCTCCACGGCTACGAGGGCATCTGCTCCGTATCTCAGTGGCCCACCTATGAGGAAGCCAAGTGCAAGGACAGTGAGATCGATATGGCTGTACAGATCAACGGCAAGCTCCGTGGCACCATCCACGTAGAGGCCGATCTGGATAACGAGGCTGTCATTGAGATCGCCAAGAACGACGAAAAGATCGTCCGTTTCCTGGAAAAGAGCGGTGGCAATATCGTCAAGACCATCGTAGTTAAGAACAAGCTGGTGAATTTGATCGTAAAATAAGGCTATCCTTCGAGAGAAGAAATAATATAAAAATTTTTTTGAAAATTTTGTAGATTTCTCTTGACTTTTATCCAAACTGCGATTATAATAAACCATGCCTTTTGAGGCCCTGAACGCATCCTGGATTTAGCCGGATGTATCGGAGGGAGGGAAATCAATGTCTGAAATTCGAGTCAAAGAAAATGAATCTTTGGAGAGTGCTCTGAAGCGCTTCAAGAGATCCTGCCAGAAGGATGGCGTCATCGCTGAAGTCAAGAAGAGAGAGCATTACGTCAGCCCGAGTCTGAAGCGCAAGCAGAAGTCCGAGGCCGCTCGCAAGAACAAGAGAAGAGGCTTCTGATATCCCTCGTTGCCTTGTATCCAAAGCACCCTGCTTGCAGGGTGCTTTTTTATGATGAAATCATTGCAGAAATCTCTGCCGTATGATATGATGGATGATATAGCAATGACTTATGGAGGATGGATGTATGAAAGCGATGACACAAGCAATGCTCCGTGCAATCAGCAGGGGAGAGTCCGTGGTTCTTTGCACCATATTGGCCTCCTCCGGCTCTGCTCCTCGGGGAGCCGGAGCACGGATGGCGGTTTTTGCAGACGGTACCACGATGGGAACTGTGGGTGGCGGACAGGTAGAATTCCTTGCAGCTCAAGAGGCCTTAGAGGTGATCACTACCGGGAACACAGCTCTTCGATCCTTTGATCTGGCTCCTGCACAGGTGGCTTCCATCGGTATGGTCTGTGGTGGCAAGGTAACTATTTATTATCAGCTTTTGACTCGGGCGGAGTTTCCTGTTCTGTCAGCTATGGACAGAGCCTTGCATAGGGACGAGAACGCTTGGATCTATCTTAGGATCCGGGACGGCAGAGTAGAGGACTTCCGTGTTGTTTCCGGGGAGGCGGCTCTGGGAGACCCGGAGCATTATTGTGCTAAGGCTGTGCTTGTAAAGGGTGAGCCGCTGGAATACTATGAGCCTATTATGCGATCCGGCAGAGTCTTTGTGTTTGGCGGAGGTCATGTGGGACAGGCCTTGGTCCCCGTTCTTGCTTCCGTAGACTTCCGCGTGACGGTTTATGACAAGCGGAAGGAGCTTGCGACGCGGGAACACTTCCCTATGGCTGAGGATGTGATCTATGGGGACTATGAGCATATTTTTGATAAGGTCACTCTGAGACCTTCCGATTATGTTGTGATCATGACCCCTGGGCATGAGTCGGATTACGCCCTTTTAGAGCAGGTCCTTCGTTGCGAGACCACCTATGTGGGCTGTATCGGCTCCCGTCATAAGATCGCACGGACACAGGAGCTTCTCAGACAGGCAGGCATATCCGAGGAACGGATCAAGAGTGTCCACTCTCCCATTGGCCTACCCATCGGTGCTCAGACTCCGGCGGAGATCGCTGTCTGTATTGCGGCAGAGATGATCCTCCACCGTTCTCAGAATCCATGATGCAGCGTTGGAGCGAGGATGCCATCCGCTTTATGGAGGATGCATCCGCTTATGGGACTTATCACAAGGAGCTGGCACAGGCGATCCTTCCCTTCCTGCCTAAGGATGGGCACATATGTGATGCAGGCTGTGGCTTGGGTCATTTGGCGCTGGAGCTTACAAGGCAGTGCCGCCGTGTTACAGCTGTGGATGCTTCCGCCGCTGCACTTAGGGGACTCCTGTCAAGGGAGCTTCCCTCTAACCTACAGGTCCTCCACGGAGATATCTTCTCCATGGAGGAACAGTACGATGCCATGGTATTCTGCTATTTTGGCAAAACGGAGGAGATCCTTAGGATCGGGAGAGACCGATGCCGCGGACGGGTCCTCGTAGTTCGGCGGGATTGCAGTGTTCACCGTTTTTCTCAGACACCTGTGGTGCGTAAGACCCACAGCGTCAACAGGCTACCTTGGGTTCTGGAGGAACAGGGGATCCCCTTTGTGTCGCAGAATCTCTCCCTTGAGCTGGGTCAGCCCTTCCGTAGTAAGGAGGATGCTCTTGCCTTTTTTTCACTCTACAATAAAAGCGACACTCCCATCCTTGCAGAAGAGCTGGATACAAAGCTGGTGAGGACAGACAGGGAGAGCTTCCCCTGGTATTATCCCAGTGTCAGAGAAATGGAGCTTATTGTGTTTGAATCAGAATTTTTACGCAAAAAGTAGGATCTGCCCATTGCAATACAGGATAAAACGTGTTATAATCTGTCATAAAATTGGATGGAGGAATGACTATGAATGAATCTACGAACGAGAAACTGCACTACGATACTCCTGTGGCACTGGTCATCTGCTTTCCGGAGCAGGATATTGTGACAGACAGCGGCTATATTGAGCTTCCTGACGATGAGTGGTAAAATAACAAACGGCATGATTTCGTCGGAATATAACTATTTGATCCGGCTTCTTCGCTGTGCCATCCACGGAGAGACGCCCGAGGAGTTACCGGAGGGACTGTCCTTTGAGAGGGTCTACCGATATGCAATGGAGCATGATGTAGCAAATTTGGCCTTCTATGGGGTGGAGAGGCTACAGAACAAGCCTGACGAGGAGCTTTATGCAAAATGGGGACGGCGCAGAGATCTTGCACTTGTGCGAGACATGAACCAGGAGTTTGCCCGCAATGAGCTTGTCACGGAATTTGAGGCAAGGGGTATACGGTATAAGGAGCTTCAGGGCACAGTGCTAAAGAAACTGTATCCGAGAACAGAATACCGCACCATGTCTGACATAGATTTTATTGTGGAAAAAAAGTGCTTGGGTCAGTGCGGTTTAATTCTCGAAAAATTAGGCTATCAGTGTAGTGCGCAGGATGATTTTGAAATTGACGGCTTACGGAAGCCTGATATTTTCGTAGAGCTCCATACGGATTATTTTTCTCCACATACCGAATATTATGATTATATGAGGGAACCGTTTTCCCATAGAGTATTGACGGAGAAGAAGGATACAGAGCTATATTTATATAACGTTATCCATATTGCGAAGCACTATTTTTCCTGTGGCTGCGGCATTCGCAGGGTGCTTGATATGTATTACCTTGATCGGCATTACAGCAACAAGATCGATTCAGCTTACGTTCGGCAGGTCTTGACAGAGGCCGGACTTGTTGACTTTGCAGAGGAATTATCTTGTCTTGCAAGAGCATGGTTCGGAAAGGCTGCCGAGTGTGAGGAGCTCTTAGCTATGGAGCGATTCATCATGGGTGCAGGACTTCACGGAAAACGAGAATATTATATCAACAGAAGAATATGGCGTGTGAATAAGGACGAGACGGTTACCTTTGGCGCTAAGGTGAAGTACCTTCTTTCCAGGGTGTTTCCCGGAGCCAAGACTATGGAGATCAAATACCCGGTTCTGAGAAGAGTGAGGATCCTATATCCGTTATGTTACTTCCATCGGATCGTTCGGATGATTTTAGGAAGGAATCGGAAAGCTTCTATTTTGGATCTTCACTTAGTTCTTCAAGCAGGGAAGGAGGAGCCTTGACGCATATTTTGTCATTTAATAACGAGGAGACTTGCGTCAGATCCTCAGATAGTTCAATGATTTTCTGTAATCGGGAAAATAGTACTTGATTTTTTGAGAATCTGTGCTATAATATTTGGCATGGAGGCTTAGCTCAGCTGGTTAGAGCGCCTGCTTCACACGCAGGAGGTCACTGGTTCGAGTCCAGCAGTCTCCACCAGAAAAGAAACACCTTTTGTCTACCGGACAAAAGGTGTTTCTTTTCAACGAAATAAATCCCTTGTGGGATTTGTGAAATGCTCTTCGTGCGTGAAATACGCCTTCGGCGTGTGAAATGCCTGCGGGCGTGAGTGGATTTATTTCATTTCACATTCGGTGGAATACCGAACATTTCACAATGACCACAGGTCATTATTTCACATCCGAAGGATATTTCACCTTGAATATGCTAATTGATATGGTATAATTGCTATAAGAAAGGCGGTATTTGTATGGCAGAATCTAAACTTCGGGAACTTTCAACAGACTTTGCAGTGAAAATCATAAAACTCTGCGAAACTATCAAAGGACATTATTCTCTTGCTAATCAGTTGGAGCGTTCTGCAACCTCTATTGGCACAAACATTCATGAGCGAATTATGTCCACGGCAAACCTGACTTTATTGCAAAACTACAGATTTCCATAAAGAATGCTATGAAACGGAATATTGGCTTGAGCTGTTTGTAAAATCCGATATTCTGAATAGAGATACAGCAATGGACCTTTATAATCAGTACACCTTGAATTAGTTAACCGCGTTTTGTATTTGTCTGTGGTTGTTTTCCCGAAATATCAAAAGCAAGGAATTGCTACAATTATATTAAAAGATATTCAAGCAGGAAAACTTGGACTTGATTTTATTAAAATTCAAGTTTCTATTGACGAGAAAAACACTGCCTCACATAAATTGTTTGAAAGTGTCGGGTTTATATGCGTGAACAAAGATGAAGAACTTTTGGAGTATGAGTATAGTAAAGGTTAAAGTACACCACTTTTGCTTACTTTTACCTCAATTTTGCTCCGTTTGGTCACTTTTTCAATTAAATCCACCCTTGTGGGTGGGTGAAATATTGCTTTGCAATATGAAATCCTCGCCATGCTCGGATGAAATCGCTGTAGCGGTGGGTGGATTTCATCTGCGAAGCAGATTTTATCCGAGTATTGCTTGGATTTCATCGCACCGTGTGCGATTTCATTGAAAATGTAAGGAATCTGTGATATCATCATGTAACTACTCAAATATCCCTGTAAAATGCCTTGGAACTTTGACGTTTGAGCATTTGACAGAGTCGGCAGTTTTGACATTGAAAAAGGAAGGAGCCCTATGATCAAATTCATCTGGAACGAAATTTTGGATCTGTTATATCCTCCGAAATGTGTGCTGTGTACCAAGCTGCTTTCCCGTAATGAGACGGATCTGTGTGGGGCTTGTCGCATGGACACAGAGCGAGTTCTGTATCCCCTTGTGAAAGGGAAGGCCTTTGAGTGCTGTCACAGTGTGTTTTATTACAAGAAAAATGTGGCCTCTGCGGTGAAACGCTTAAAGTTCTCCGGTAAGCAGCATTATGGGCAGGCCTTTGGGAGGCTCCTTGCCATGAAGCTCCTGGAGGCAGATGTCACTGCGGATGTGATCACCTGGGCACCTGTTAGTGCAAAACGGAAGCGGAAACGGGGCTATGACCAGGGAGAAGAGATCGCTCTTGCTGTAGGCAAGGAACTGGGGATCCCGGTTGTGGGGCTTCTCCGTAAGGTTCGGCACACAGAGGCACAGGCGCAGATCTCCGATCACGATGTAAGGAAAGCCAATGTGACCAATGCCTATGCCGTGGCAGACCCTCCGCAGGTAGAGGGGAAACGGATCCTGCTGATCGATGATGTGATCACCAGTGGAGCCACACTCACCGAGTGCAGCAGGACTCTAAAGAAATCCGGAGCAAAGAGCGTTATTTGCGGCACCTTTGCTGCCGCAGGAAATTAGATCAGACACCTTTCCATGGCATCAAACAGCTTTTGCCTTCCCTCTTGGGACAGGGGGGTCAGAGGCAGACGGAGGATATCTCGGCATAAGCCTTGAGAGGCCAGCGCCGCTTTAATGGGAATGGGATTGACCTCATAAAACAGTGCTTCGATCAGAGGCAGATATTGGAGCTGCAATTCTGCAGCTCTTTTATACTGTCCCGAGAGACAAAGCTCCGTCATTGCCTTCACGATTTCGGGGCAGAGGTTGGACAATACGGATATGACACCACAGCCGCCCAGAGACATAATGGGTACGATCTGATCGTCATTACCGGACCAAAGGTAGGAGTTTGGCAGAGCACAGAGCCGAGCCGTTTGGCTGATATTACCTCCGGCATCCTTAATACCGTTGACCCGCGGATGGGTAGAGAGCTTCCTGCAGCTTTCTGTAGACATGGCCATGCCGGTGCGTGAGGGAACGTTGTAGGTAATGAGGGGAAGGGTACTTGCCTTTGCGATGGCGAGATAATGTGCGATCAGTCCTTCCTGGGTACATTTGTTGTAATAGGGAGTCACTGCCAACAGTCCGTCTACGCCGCACCGCTCAGCTGTTTGGGCAAGATCCACGGCAGCTTGGGTGTTGTTTGTGCCAATGCCTGCAATGATCTTGCAGGCCCCGTCTGCGTAGTGAACGCAATGCATCCACAGTTGGGCTTTTTCTTCCTTGGATAGGGTGCTGCCTTCTCCTGTGGTACCGCAGATGACGAGAGCGGGGATCTTAGCGTCCAGTTGCTTCCGCAGCATAAGATCTAAGCTGCCGAAGTCGATGCCCTCATGGTCAAAGGGAGTCACCAAGGCAGTTGCAGTGCCCAAAAATACAGGCTCTTTCATAGAAACACCTCCCGTCTATCCTATGCAGGGCACTGTAAACTGTGAATATTTCTGTTGCAATCGGGAGGAAAATAGGGTATAATGAATCAGTATGTAACGAAATGATATCTATAGCCCTGTGGTTTGGAAGGTGAAGATAGAATGAAAACCAGTGATTTTTATTATGATCTGCCAACGGAGCTGATCGCACAGACCCCTTTGCAGCAACGGGATAGTTCCCGCTTATTGGTATTGCATAAGGAAACGGGGGAACTGGAGCACAAACAATTTTTCTCTGTTCCGGAACATTTACATCCCGGGGATTGCCTGGTTATGAATGACTCCCGTGTTTTACCCGCCCGTCTGCTGGGGCACAGACCTACAGGGGGTGCAGTAGAGCTCCTTCTGCTGACACAGAAGGAGGGGGATATTTGGGAGTGCCTGGCGAAACCCGGACGCAAGCTCAAGGAGGGGGCAGAGGTGATCTTCGGAGACGGAGCCCTCACTGCCAGGATCGTAGGGGAAACAGAGACCGGCAACCGCCTGGTAGAGTTTTCTTACGACGGGATCTTCTTAGAACAGCTTGAACGACTGGGGAAAATGCCTCTGCCCCCTTATATCAAGGAGGAATTAGAGGACGGAGAGCGATATCAGACCGTGTATTCCAGGGTCAACGGTTCCGCCGCCGCTCCTACGGCAGGCCTCCATTTTACGAAAGAACTCCTTAGAGACATCGAGGCAAAGGGTGTTCGCTTGGCGTATGTTACATTACACGTCGGCTTAGGCACATTCCGCCCTGTAAAGGTAGATGATGTGACCAACCACCATATGCATTCGGAATTCTGTATGCTCTCCCGGGAGACGGCAGAAATTCTCAATGATACCAGAGCTAAGGGTGGGAGGATCATCTGCGTAGGAACGACCTCCTGCAGGACCCTGGAATCGCTTGCCCGGGAGGATGGCACCTTTGCAGAGAGCTCCGCATGGACGGAGATCTTCATTTATCCCGGATATCGCTTCAAGGCAATGGACGGGCTCATCACCAATTTCCATCTGCCGGAGAGCACTCTGATCATGCTGGTATCTGCCTTTGCAGGCTATGATCACGTAATGGGTGCCTATAAAGAAGCGGTGAAGGAAAGATATCGTTTCTTTTCCTTTGGTGATGCAATGCTGATCGAATGAGGTACGGACTATGTTTCAGGTATTAAAGACAGAGGGAGCTGCCCGTAGGGGAGAGTTTACCTGTGCTCACGGCACGGTGCAGACTCCTGTGTTTATGAATGTGGGCACCCAGGGTGCCATTAAGGGAGCCCTCAGTGCAGAGGATCTTAAGAATATTGGTTGCCAGGTAGAGCTGTCCAACACCTACCATCTCCATCTCCGTCCCGGGGACAAGGTGGTACGGGATATGGGGGGACTCCATAAGTTCATGACCTGGGAGGGACCGATCCTTACGGATTCCGGCGGATTCCAGGTGTTCTCCCTGTCTTCCCTGCGGAAGATCAAGGAGGAGGGTGTCTATTTCGCCTCCCATTTGGACGGACGAAAGATCTTTATGGGTCCTGAAGAAAGTATGCGGATCCAGTCTAACCTGGGCTCTGATATCTGCATGGCTTTTGACGAGTGCATCGAGAATCCTGCTCCCTATGATTATGTTAAGAGGTCTATTGACCGTACCTACCGCTGGCTGGTTCGCTGTAAGGAAGAAAATGCACGTCTCAATGCCCTGCCCACTACGGTCAACCCTCAGCAGATGCTGTGGGGGATCAACCAGGGCGGAACCTACGCTGATCTTCGAGTGGAGCATATGAAACGGATCGCAGAGCTGGATCTCCCCGGCTATGCCATCGGAGGTCTTGCTGTAGGTGAGCCTACCCGGGTAATGTATGATATGATCGAAGCAGTGGAGCCCCATATGCCTAAGGAAAAGACTCGATACCTTATGGGTGTGGGAACTCCCTCCAATATCATTGAGGCGGTTGCCCGTGGAGTAGATTTCTTCGATTGCGTTATGCCTGCACGGAATGCCCGTCATGCCAAGCTCTTTACCTGGAGCGGAAGCCGTAACCTTAAGAACGCTCGCTATGAACGGGATGACCGCCCCATTGATGAGGAATGCGATTGCCCTGTATGCCGCCGCTATTCCCGTGCCTATATCCGGCATCTGTTTAAGGCGGAGGAGATGCTTGCCATGCGGCTGTCGGTCATGCATAATCTGTATTTCTACAATAAACTGACGCAGCGGATCCGTGATGCACTGGATCAAGGCTCCTTTGGCGAATTCAGGAGCAAGTATTCCGCATTACTGGATCAGAAAGCCGAGGATTGAGAAAATTCCTGTAAAATACCGAAAAACTACTTGCAAAATCTGCAGATATCCTGTATAATATTTGCACTTAAATTAATGGAGGATATATTTATGGAAGGTTTAGGCACCATGCTTCCCCTGCTTATCATTATGATCGCACTTATGTACTTCATGATCTGGCGTCCCGAGAAGAAGCGCAAGAAGGAAGAAGAAGATCTGCGGAATTCCCTGTCTGTAGGCGACAAGATCACCACCATCGGCGGCATCGTAGGCAAGATCGTTGAGATCGATGGGGATAGCATTGTCATTGAGACCAGCAAGGACCGCGTCCGTATGGAGCTGAAGAAGTTCTCTGTCTCCAGCAACGATACTGCTGTGGAGAAGCAGAAGAAGGCTCGTGCAGAGGCTCAGGCTGCAGCCAGAGAGCGTGCCGCTCAGAAGAAGCGTGAGAAGG